>NZ_CZPZ01000008.1 GCF_001458775.1 Candidatus Nitrospira nitrificans | reverse complement strand
TGAAGCGGTACTTTTACTGGATGGGGTGGTTGGTGTGCTACATCTGGGGCGTGTACTACGCGGGCAGCTACACGTTGGAGCAGGATGCGGCGTGGCACCAAGTGATCATCCGGGACACGAGCTTCACGGCGAGCCCCATTGTGGCGTTCTACGGGACGTTCCCGTTGTACATCACGTGCGGTGTGTCGAGCTATCTGTATGCGCAGACGCGGTTGCCGCTGTACAGCCAAGCGACGTCGTTCCCGTTGGTGGCGGCGGTGGTGGGGCCGATGTTCATTCTGCCGAACGTGGGGTTGAACGAGTGGGGCCATGCGTTCTGGTTTGTGGATGAGCTGTTTGCGGCGCCGTTGCACTGGGGCTTCGTGACGTTGGGCTGGTGCGGGTTGTTCGGGGCGGCGGGCGGGGTCGCGGCGCAGATCGTGAGCCGGATGTCGAATCTGGCGGACGTGATCTGGAACAATGCGCCGAAGACGATTCTGGATCCGTTCCCCAGTCAGTTGAACCCCAACGCCAAGGCCGGATACTGACACGATCTGGTACGGAGAGGAACAATTACAGAGAGTGCAGATCGAGGCGTAGGTCGGCGTAGGTCGGAAGGAGCGACGAACCCGGACGTGTAGGTCCGTCGCTCCGTTCGGCTGAACCGGCGGAGGATGTCAGGTGCAGAGAAAACTAATAGAGATACCCCACATGTCGTTACACTGAGGGTGAGAGCATCACAGCAACCAGGTAGTCGACGTGACCAACTATTCGTGAGAGGCTGCCCTTGAATACCAAGACCCAAAAACTGATGTTGTGGACGGTATTAGGCCTGTTCCTTCTCTTGCTGCTCAACCTATGGAACATGCCGACGCGCGCAGGAGTAGAGGAACAGGTGATTTTCAGCGACTTCATGGCGAAACTCGACAAGGGCGACGTCGCCAAGGTCATCATCAGGGGCCATCATATCAGCGGCGTTTTACAAGATAACACCCGACTTCGCACCTACTCGGCGGACTATCCTGATTTTGTCCAGGCGCTGCGGGAGAAAGCTGTTCAGATTGAGGTCAAACCCCCGGAGGAAAGCCCTTGGTATATCAATGTGCTCATGACGTGGGGGCCGTTCGTGCTCTTCCTCGGCCTGTGGGTGTTCTTCATGCGCCGGATGCAGCCGGGGAACCAGGCCCTGTCCCTCGTGAAGAGCAGGGCCCGCATGCTGACCGATGATCGGAAAAAGGTGACCTTTTCCGATGTGGCGGGAATCGATGAGGCGAAAGAAGAAGTGCAGGAAACGGTCGAATTTCTGAAGGACCCGCGAAAGTTCCAGAAACTCGGCGGGCGCATTCCCAAGGGGGTCTTGGTGGTGGGCCCGCCCGGCACCGGCAAGACCTTATTGGCCAAGGCGATCGCCGGCGAGGCGGGCGTGCCCTTCTTCAGCATCAGCGGGTCGGATTTTGTGGAAATGTTCGTGGGCGTCGGGGCCTCTCGCGTGCGGGATATGTTCGAGCAAGCGAAAAAGCAGGCTCCCTGCATCATTTTCATCGATGAGATCGACGCCGTCGGACGGTCACGGGGAGCGGGGCTCGGCGGCGGAAACGATGAACGCGAGCAAACGCTCAATCAGTTGCTGGTCGAAATGGACGGATTTGATACGACGGAGGGCGTCATCCTGGTCGCCGCGACCAATCGGCCGGATGTGCTCGACCCGGCGCTGCTGAGGCCGGGCCGATTCGACCGGCAAGTGGTGGTGAATCCGCCGGACCTCCGGGGCCGCGCGGAGATTCTGAAGGTCCATACGAAAAAAGTGCCGGTGGCCGCAAACGTGGACCTGGAGAAGATCGCGCGCGGGACGCCCGGGTTCTCGGGCGCCGACTTGGAAAACTTGGTCAACGAGGCCGCGCTCTGGGCCGCTCGACAGAACAAAACCGAAGTCGGGGTCGTGGATTTCGACATGGCGAAGGACAAGATCGTGATGGGCCCTGAGCGCAAAAGCATGGTGCTCACGGACGAGGAAAAACGGGTCACGGCCTATCACGAGGCGGGCCATGCCTTGATGGCCAAACTGCTGCCGGGCACCGATCCCGTGCACAAAGTGTCGATCGTTCCGCGAGGCCGCGCGCTGGGTGTGACCATGCAATTGCCGACCGACGACCGCCACAATTATTCCAAAGAGTTTGTGTACAACACGCTCGCGATTCTCATGGGCGGCAGAGTCGCGGAAGAACTGGTGTTCAACCAGATCACGACCGGCGCCGGCAACGATTTGGAGCGCGCGACGGCCCTGGCGCGCCAAATGGTCTGCGAATGGGGCATGAGTGAAACGCTGGGGCCGCTCGTGTTTGGGCGGAAAGAGGAATCGATGTTTCTCGGCCGCTCCTTGGGGACCACGCGCGAGGTCAGTCAGGACATGGCGCGGGAGATCGATCGAGAAATCACCCGCCTCGTCACGGAAAACTACGAGCGGGCCAAACGGGTCCTGACCGAACAGATGCCGAGTTTGCAGGCATTGGCCGAAGCGCTTCTGGAAAAAGAAGTGCTGGATGCATCGGAAATCGATGAGCTTCTAGTTGGACAGCCATCCTCTCCGATGGTGCCTGCCTGATTCGATCGTGATACGCGCCGGCTCCCATTCCAGGAATGCGAGCCGGCGTCATGCGAATCAACCCCATGCGCAAAGGTTCACTGTTTGCGTTTCGGTGCTAGGAGGTTCGTTTTTGGGGACTGTTCCGCTCCGAAAGAGTATCTCGCCTGGCCCGAAAAAACTCCTGCAAGAGTACGCAGCTCTCCTGTTCGAGCAATCCCCCCCTCACGTGTACTCGATGGTTGAGCCGGCGTTCGGTTGGAATATCGAAGATCGATCCGCACGCGCCGGCTTTGGGGTCCCACGCTCCGAAGACAAGCCGCGCAATGCGAGATTGCACGATCGCGCCGGCACACATGGCGCAAGGTTCCAGGGTGACGTACAGGATCGTGTCTGAAAGCCGCCACGTCCGTAATCGCTCCGCGGCTTTGCGGATCACGATCATTTCCGCATGCGCTGTCGGGTCCTGCGAAATCTCCCGATAGTTGTGACCAGCCGCGATCACTTCGTGGTTGCGCACGAGCACTGCGCCGATGGGGACTTCTCCTATGCGAGGGGCCTGAGCGGCCTGCTGGAGCGCCAGCTCCATGTAGTGGGAATCGCGTGGTTCTTGCTGCATCGGGGGAAATGTCGTGGAGTCCTTGATGCTCACAGCGCATGCTAGCATAGGAGCTGAAATGAGGGATAGGAGCGGAAAGGAGGCGAGCGCGGACCGGCTTCCTGAGCAGGTAAGAAGTTGCGTGCGCTGCGAAACCGCTTCGGCAAGGCGGGGAACGCCGCCGGCGACCTTTTCAGCTTCCGCTAGGGGATTCGCGGCGGTCGCCCGCTTCCCTCGGCCAACAGTGTTCTCAGTTCTTCCAGCTCGGCTTCTCGCTGAATCAACTGATCTTTGACCTCTCCCAGTTCAGCCATGCGGCGCTGCAGTTCCTCTCGGGTTTGAGCGAGTAGTTCCGCTCCTTCATCAAGCTGCTGTCGGAGAGCCGCCAGCTGAGAGCCGGTTTCCTCCGATTGAGATTGCAGCTGAGCCAACTTTTCCCTGTCTTCGGTCATGTGAGTGGAGGAGTTCCAACCGACACATACCAGGATGATCAGAACCACACAGACGACGATACCCAACACCCACCCGAATGATGTGGCCGGCGGGGATGACGGCGGAAAAAGATGGTTCATCCACTCACCCGGCTGAAGACTTGGTTGAGAGGATGATGGGGGCTCAGACTCAGCGGCAAGGGGCGATACACAGGACGACAGAATCTTGTCTTTCAAGGCTCGAGGCGGAGGCGTGATGCGGAGTCCGAACGGCAACGTCACCGCCACCGATTGATACTCTTTCAGCGTGCTGTGACAGGAGATGCATCCTGAAAGCAGATGGGTCTCCAGCGCCCGTCGCTCAATCCGCTCGAGCGCTCCGGCGGCGTAGAGGGGGACCGCGGCTTCTAGCTGGTCATGGGTCATACCGCTTCATCCTGTGCCCAAGATGAATGCAATGCGTCGCGTAGGTGTGACATGCCGAGCGCGATGCAGCTCTTCGCCTCCTCTACAGGCTGATTGAGCCGCGCCGCGATCTCTGCATCGGGCGTGCCTTCATAGTAAGCCCATTCAATCGCTTGCTGTTGTCGCTGCGGCAAGTTCGCCCACGCCTCTCTGATCAGATGCCGTAGTTCTTGGTCGGTCTGTGAATCAAAAAAAAGTCCGGTAGGCCGGTCGTCGATTTGGCTCGTCCTGGTGTCATCATTGGACGGGCCGATCTGGCGGAGCGTGCGAGGACCGCGTGTCCGCAATCGGTCGAGAGCCCGGCTGCGCGTCAGAGTGATGAGCCAGGCAATGGGGGTGCCTCGGCTGACATCATAGCGGACGACCTTTCTCCACACGTCGAGGTAGATTTCTTGGAGGATATCCGCTGCCTCTTCGCGGTTGCCGAGGATGCGCAAGGCCAGAGTGAATAGGACGGTGCTGGATTGATCGTAGAGCTGGCCCAGGGCATGGTGCTCGCCTTTGGTCACTCGGGCCACGAGTTTCGGATCAATCGTCGAGGCGGGGAGCTGAGAAGTTGTATTCATAGAACGTGGGTTGTCAAGACCGAGATGATGATCCGCTAACCGGTTCCCACTATAACATCCTCGATTTGCTCTACGAAGAAATCGCGCAAAAAGATGCGTGGGACGCTCGACGACAGAAAATGGAAATACTATTGCTTTCCGATTGTGGTTGAGACCTGGGAGGCATGAAGTGATGGGTGGGGCCGTGCGAATACATCAACCTCTCAGAGAGGACTGCCGTGGTGGGACGTTCGGAGCAGCGCGTGCAGGAAGAGGTCTCAGGTTCCCAGATAGAGAGGTTCTGCACGGACGACGAGCAGGATGCCGTTACGATTCAGATGACGCGTAAGCGCGCGCGTCAAATTCGTGGGGCGCCAAAATATTGAGCAAGGAGCGCTGCGGCCTCACCGGCCCCTGTGGCAGGACGAGCGGGCTCGGAGGGCGTTGATAGCGAACACACATGATGCAACGACTCCTTCCAACGGCCGTGGGTGAAATCATCGAGCGATAGTTCAACGCCCCGTCCGTACTGGTGCAGATAATCTACCAGAGACTGTTCGTCGGCGAAGTTGTACCGTCGGACATACATCAGGGGAGTGTGTGCGGCGACGGCTTCGACCACGGTCCCGTAGCCTGGTTTTGTCATGATGATATCGACTGAGGCCAGCAACGTCTTGAAAGAGAAAGGGAGTGATTTGACGGAGACGAATCGTGTGCTTCCCGATGGAACCGTGCCGTCGAAGAGGAATCGATAGCCGGTGAGTGATTCCAGCTTGTCGAAGGGGAGCGAATCCAGGGGAATTCCTCCGAATCCAACAAGCACGGTACGTTCTCCGTCGCCGAGCTTCAGCAGTCGGGCGAGTTGTTCGCGAACGGAAGTCCCCGGTTCGGCAATGGGGCCGATCTTGATCAGTCGCGAGAAGCCTTCCATCCGAGGCCCTGGTGTGATTTGCAGAGCAAGATCGGCCTGAGCGTAGGCCTGTCGAATCGACCGGAGAATGCTTTGGGCGTCGATGGATGGGGGAGCCGTATACTCGGAGAGCACGAGGTCCCAGGTAAAACTGACGAGCGCAACGGATGGAATTGCGGCCGCCTTGCCGGCTGCCAGAGCCACGTAGGGAGTATCGGCCAGCACCACGTCAGGCCCCGCAGACCTCATCGCCGCGACCTCTGTCTGAAGGCGTTCCTCCCAAGAACTTTGGAACCAGTGGTGCCGGCGCCACGTTGCTTCAACATCGATCGTCAATGGCCCCTTCTGAACACACCCAATGTCCTGCAGAACAGAACTGATGTCCCAGGGAGGAAGGAGTCGCTCCGTGAAGAACGCGGGAGTCACGGTTGTTCGGAGGAGCACGCGAAGGTCGGGAATGAGGCGGCTCAATGCGTTGAGCACCGGCACGACTTGCGCGGCGTGCCCCAATCCATGTCCTGAGATAGCAGCCCAGATTAGCGGCATAGGCAGGAGTGTATGGGAATCATCGCGAGTGAACGATGGAACGGGAGGAATCTCTTTCAGCTAGTGGAATGATCCGATTCCATCGGAGCGATGTTGTAGGTCAGCTCAAGATCAAACTCTTCAACCAATTCATTGAATGCGCTCGCTCCCATATCGGAGCGTACTTCTGCCATGACCAGGTCGATCGCGGGGGCGGCATGGTGGCCATATTGCGTGACGGCTGATTCAATTCGCTTTCTGGCATCGTCGAGGTTCACGGAGAAACTCCTTTATGGTAGAGGCGCAAGCATCACAGCGAGCGCAGCAACTCCTGCATCTCGGGCACGAGGTCCTTGCCGCCATTCGATCGGCCAGAAAGCACCGCGTCGATCCCTGCCGTCAGAACAGGTGTGGCCTCGGCATTCCTACCCAGTCGGATTAACGCACGGCCTAAGGCCAAGTGAGAGGCTACATGGGTCGGGTCCAATTGTGTGGCGACCGTCAGATGCTCGACCGCTTCTTCGCTGCTGCCGTTTTCCTGAAGAATCTTATTGCCGAGCCCATAGCGGCCGAGAAATCCCCTGGGATTCTTGGTCACCATCCGGCGAAACGCGTCAATATCCATTGGCTGACACTATAGCACTAGAACAGGAGGATCGGCTAGATGAGAACGTTGGGTGGAGAGGCCGATCCGGTTCTTGCTAGGGTGTCGTGACCGGAAGAAGAGAACGGGTGGGATGTGTGGTTGAGGGTCTTTTGGCTTTCACTGTCACCGTGCGAATGCCGGTGTCCAGGAGCGGGGCGCTGCTGGCCATATAGAGATTGGTGTCTCGAACGAGCTGTTGAGTCAGGTCTGCGAGGCAGGCTTCCGTCACGTGTCCCTTGAGCTCATCGATCATGACCGGTGTGGCGCCGAACAGTTTGTAATGGGCTGTGCCGGATGAGCGGCCCTCATAGCGTTTGACGTGGCCATCCCACCGTTCGAGCTCCAGGGCGACTGTTGCGGCATACCCATATTCCAGGTCGATGAAGGGCGAGAGGAGAAACATGGATCCTCCGATGACGATGCCTTTGAACGCCGAGAGCCAGGAGTGAGGCTCGATGGTTTCCTCGACGGTAATGCGCGCCGAGACAGCCTTGTCTCCGAGTGAGTCGGACTTTTCGCCCAGCGGGATCAATGCCGAAAACAGACTGGTTTCTTGGATGCTGCTTAAGATCCGCCGCTCGAGGTCGACGGAGGGATATTGCGAGGACCCGTTTCGTGAGAGGTGAAACAAGTTGGTCACGAAGGGGACCCGTTCATCATTGGGGAGTGAGTGCGTCATGGCCTCTTTGGGATCGGCAGAGGGTGATTTGACGTCGATCCATCTGGCGCATCCCGTCATGCCGCACAGCGCGAATCCGGCAAGACTCAGGACCGACCATCGAAATATGTTCATTGTCATGATCGCCGTCTCCTCAGAAAAAGAATGAAAATCCCGCAAAGGGGAGGCTCGCGTTCAGACCAAGATTTGGAAAGGCGGTGCCGGCATTGGAAATGTGATGGAAGCGATACCCGGCGTTGAAAGCGAGTTGTGGTGTGATGAACCATGACACACCTACGCCACCCGACAGGATAAAATTGAACTCGTTGGCTTGTTCCCGAATCCGGCCCCCCAGATCGGTCCAGAACGGTCCGCCGGTGAATTCCACATAGGGCCGCAGCCGACCCAAGGCGACGAATGTATATTTGATCCGCGGCGTGAACCCGATGCCGTGCGTCAGTAACGGTTCTCGGAACTCCAGGTAGACCATCTCCGCGCCGAGCGAGACTTGTCCGCGGTACCAGCCGTCGCCCACCGGATCGGTCAGCGTGATCATCCAGGAGGGCATCAGCGCCGGTCCGTGTTGTTGGGTCTTGTGCAGATGGGTCAGGCGATGCGAGAATATGTAGCCGGCGGTGAGTCCGACCTCTTGCGTGCCGACCGTGATGGTGGGCGAGACATCTCCGGCTTGGGCGAAGGACGCCGTCATCATCGTTCCGAATGCCAGGGCCGTGAACTGTCGAACGAGCGAAGTCATACGATCTCCAGGTCACTATCTTGTCGGCTTATGTGAGGTGAAACTTGATTGCCGGCGTCCGGGCGTGACGCTTCAAAGCTAGCAGAGGATTGAATTCTGTCCAGAAGTTCTTGCAGGTCGAGTTGATGGAATCGCGAGGGGCGGAAAGGGTTATCCGGATGGACCGAGCCCGGCAAGGTGGGAGGAGTCGGCTCGAAATTCAGGCAACGCATAGCGTGCATCGAGCGCCACCACACGCGTGAGGCATCGCCGAGCGGAGGCCGTATCCCGGCGGGTCTCGTACACCTTTGCGAGGAGACGGAGCACCGCGGCCTCAGCCGGTTCGTTCCCGAGTTTGATGTAATGCTCCGAGGCGTTGTTCAGGCAACGCTCGGCCCTCAGGAGATCGTCGTGATCGAGATAGCATTTGCCGAGCTGGCTATAGGTGACGGCGAGCCCTTCTTCGTTGCCGACCGTTCGGTGATGATCGAGCGCTTGCTTAAATGAGGCCACGGCTTGATCCCATTGGCCGTCACGGGCCTCTTGCAATGCGAGGTTGTTGAAGAGAATGCCGAGTCCTCGGTGGTCTTGTAATTGGCGTAAGAGATCCATCGCTTCAAGATAGTAGGGGCGCGCTTTTTCCGGATGGTCGGATGCGATAAGCAGGTTGCCGAGGTTGACCAAGGTATGGGCGACGGCGGTGAGATTGCGCTCGGTCCGTTGAATCTGGAGCACCTCCCGATAGCACTGTTCCGCGCGTGGAAAATCGTTCATGAGGGCGCAGGTGTTGCCAAGGTTCCCAAGAGAATCCGACAGCGCTTGCCGATCGCCGGCCATTCGGTCATCGGCCACCGCCGCTTCCCAGGCCGCGTGAGCCTGGACCAGATCGCCGCGATGAAGAAAGATGCGAGCGCGATGTTTATGGTTTTCAGCCATGGGATCGTGAAGCGTTATTCGTGAAGCGTGAAGCGCAGGATCGAAACCACCTCCGAAGCGCAATACGAATGACGCTTCACGAGATACGGCTCGAGTCAGTCTCCGCCCTTTGGCGTGTCTTTCTTATATTCGGCCTGAATTTCGTCCTCTTCCTCCAGACCCAATCCAGCCCGGAATGATCCGTACAGCTCCTCGATTTGTTCACCATCCAGTCCCGTTCTCGCTTCACGCTTCACGAGATAGGCTTCACACAACTTCACGCCCGTCTCGAAGTGCCGCGCGATCGTCTCCTCTGTGACTTGCTGCCAAGTGATATAGATGCAGAAGGCTTGGAAGGAATGAGCCTGGGGGTACTGCCGGGCCAGGGCAAGCAAGCCTTCGTAGGCTTCGCGCGCGGTCGAACCGGCATTGGAGGAAAACGTTTCCTCTAGCTCCACAGCCATATCCCAATCGATGCCGAGTTCGACCTCGGCTTGATGAAAAGCTTCTTGTGCAGCAAGGGCCGGATCAAAGCGCATAAGGGGACTCAATATCGGTCACGTATCTTGTCGTAGTCGGCATGGGTCAGATTCGGATCCACTGTATTCCATCTGGGGCTTCCAAGCCAAGTGACCCGATAGTGGTCGCCGACTCGCACCGACCACCATTCGCCGATGCGTTTTAGGTGTAAAGAAAAATGCCGGAAATCTGCTTTCAGGAGCGTGCGGATAGGGATTTTAGGAACACACCGTCTTTCTTTATTGCATCACCGAGAAGCATTGCAACAGTTGCCCGATGCACCGCATTTACTTTCCTTCTCCTCGCTCTGTAGACTGCTTAAATCACTGTTATGATCGATAAAGACTCATCTCATGCTTCAGCAGCTGAACCTGTCTCGGTTGATCCTATCGATCGAGTCATCCACTATCACATTAGGACCAAGCACCATTTCAATCGTTATGCCCGCTCGTTGGGGTATCTTGATTGGGCGAATCAACCTGATCCCTTCCGGCGGTTTGAGGGGGCCCGATTAATCTCCCTTCCCTTGCTTAGGCCTGACGAAGAGCCGCTTTCGCCGGCGTATGAAGCGATTTACGAACAGGGGACTGTGCCCAGTCAGTCTGTCAGCTTGAGCACCTTGTCCCGTTTCTTCGAATTTGCCTTGGCCTTGTCCGCTTGGAAAAAGGCGGGGGAATCGGAATGGGCGCTGCGAAGCAATCCGTCGTCCGGTAATTTACATCCTACGGAAGGCTATGTCGTTCTACCGAAAATCGACGGACTCGACTTGGCGCCGGGATTGTACCATTACGCGCCGAAGGAGCATGGGCTGGAATGGCGCGCTGAGTTCCCTGCGGATCCGGTTGGTCGGTTGTTGGCGCTGTTCCCTTCTGGTGCCTTCCTCCTCGGACTTACCTCCGTTCATTGGCGTGAGGCTTGGAAATACGGCGAGCGGGCGTTTCGATATTGCAATCATGATGTCGGCCATGCGATCGGAAGCGCGCGGATTGCCGCGGCCACGCTCGGTTGGAACATGACCCTGCTGGATGGTGTGGACCAAGACACGGTGGCGATGGCGCTCGGGACTGATCGCAAGGAAGACTTTGCAGAGGCTGAGCTGGAACATCCTGACTGTCTGGCGGTGATCTGGCCATCCGAAAACGTGAAGCCCGCGTCGCCCGCTCAGCCCGCGTCGTTCGTGAAGCGCGAGCATCCGGAGATGCCGTTGTTCCTCGATAGGGCGATTGTGAAGGAGTTGGCCGGTGCGACCTGGCACGGGAAGGCGAATCGATTGAGCCAAGAGCATGGGGTCCACTGGGACATTATCGACGAAGTGGCCGAGGCTTCGTGGAAAACACAGGCTGACAACCTGACGGTTTCGGTTCGCGCCGGTTCACCACCTTCATCCGATGCGCTTCACGCTCGCTCGCCTCGCGGCGAAGCCGAGGGTCTCGCTGAGCGGGCGACGCGGGCTTCACGAATGACGAACGACGCCGGCACATCGGCCGGCCAAATCATTCGCCAGCGCCGCAGCGCCATGTCGTTTGACGGCAAGACGTCGATATCCGCTTCGTCATTCTTTCGGATGATGCAGCAGGTCATGCCGTCGGCTGAATGTTCGCAGTTGGAACGGCCGATGCCGTGGGATGCCTGGCCCTATGATCCGGTCATTCATCTGTTGATATTCGTCCATCGTGTGGATGGGCTCGCGCCCGGGCTGTATTGTCTTGTGCGGGACAGCAGAAAGGTATCGTTCGTTCAACAAGCCATGAATCCCGAACTGACATGGTCCAGCGTACCAGATTGTCCCGAGGGGCTGCCTTTCTATCGGTTGCTCGAAGGCGATGCCAGAAAAATAGCCGCGCAGGTGAGTTGCCACCAGGACATTGCCGGCGACAGTGCGTTCTCGTTCGGGATGTTGGCCGAGTTTGAGGGGAGCTTGCGGGAACGGGGCGCCTGGTGGTATCCACGCATGTTTTGGGAGGCGGGCTTGCTCGGGCAGGTTTTGTATTTGGAAGCGGAAGCGGGAGGAGTGCGGGCGACGGGGATCGGCTGCTTCTTCGATGATCCGGTTCACGAGATCGTCGGCATTCAGAGTGAGGCGCTTCAATCTCTCTACCATTTTACGATCGGTGGGCCGGTGGAGGATCGACGCTTGCAGACCTTGCCGCCGTATGCGAACGTGAAGCGTATCTCGTGAAGCGCATCTCGTGCCGAAGTTTCCGGTTTCGAGTTTCATGTTGTAGGTCGGTCCAGAAATTCGAAATCCGGAACTCGCCACCTGAGACATTTTGAAACGTAGGACGAACTGAGAGTGTTCAAGATAAAACGGAAAGCAGACAAGCCGAAGCGGACGGTGCTTTATAACATCGTCGAGGATTATTCTGAGTTTGACGCCCCGGGGAATGTGACTGTCTGCGCGATGACGGAGGCCGAGGATCTCCCGGCCCACGCCAAGATTCTTTCGGAGAGCTATGACGTGCCGCTTGAGACGATGACGATCTTACTGACTGAAGGCGGAACGTACGTGTATCCCGAGGTCGGTGGCGTGCTCACGCGAGGCTTGTTTGCCTGCTGGATCGACCCGTCCGCCCGAGCGCCGAAACAAACATGGACCTTGGATCTCATGCAATTTGCCGAGGTTGAGCAAATGGTTCGAACCAGAGCGCGGTCGCTCTTGGATGCCGCGCTGGAGGTCTTTCGCAAAACGTTGCCCACCGAGCTGAAAGCCAAGCTTGAAGAGAAGAATTTGGGGTTGGACTATCGAACGTTGGATCGCGCCGTCGCCAAGGGCGGCGACATCAAGTATATCGATTTCCGCAAGGACTGGTCGCCGCATTTCAAACGGCTTTGCATCATGCCGGATGGCCGGCTTGTCGAGACCGGGGGAGTGCAAGATTTTGCCGGACTTCACGGTATCACCGAGGCTCAGGCCAAAATGCTGATCGAACAGGGTGGGACGCTCGAAGTGAACGGCGAGCTGTTGGCCTGCCAGATCGTGAACGGTCAGCCGGCGGTTGCGCGGTTCAGCGCGAAGAACTATGCGAAGGCAAAGGAATTGGTCTCTTCGAAGGGGCTGCATCTGATGGATGCGTTGAGTGAAGTGGGGTATGCCGATTCCGCCATGATGCGAGGGCTAGCGCGGAAAACACTCAGCACGCGACCGTGATCAAAGGGTTGCTCGGGTCCAGCGGGAGGTTCAGCCTGTAAAGCGTGGGCATCTATCGAATCGTTTTTGACCCTTCACCTTCCATAGCCACGTTGCTGGTCATCGTCCTGTAGCTGTCGGCACGCTGTTTCTCAGCAAGGTACCCACCGAGACCGGCGCCGAGCACATTGCATATCACGTCCGTTATCGAAGCGATGCGGTTGTGGCAGAAGACTTGGAAGAATTCAATCGACAGCGAGATGCCGCCTGCGATGGCGGTGATCGTGGCAATGGTCCGGAGAGCGCGTGAATCCTTATTCAGTCGGTAGTGAAGCAGATAGCCGAGCATCATAAACCAGAGCGTGTTACCGACGATGTCCTTCAGCATGTTCCGCGAAAGAGCAAAATCTTGAAAAGGGATCCAACGAATGTGGTCCCAGTGCGGATGTCCGACAAAATTGCTCAATGGGAGCAGGGGAGCGATAGAGAGGACGGCCAGTAAGAACCACAGCACTCGGCTCTTCGGCTTCAATTCCGTGCAACGCCTCATCGTACGATCATCTCAAAAGCGCAATGATTGTCTCGATGCATCCGATGTCGTCAGTATACATGATGCGTCACGGTCTTGACCGTGGACGAAGAGCAAGCATAATGCATTGGCATTGTTACGGTTGTACGTTCGGCGCTTGTCTGTCTGTGTCGTGCGAGGGAGTTCGGCTGTGAGGCAATCGGATGGAAGAGCGAGGGTGGAAGGAGTCTTCTTCGTGATTTAGGCTGCGAGTTCTTCTTTCACCGCATCAAGCAACCTGTTGATGTCGAATGGCTTCTCAAAGGCTCGCCGTGCGCCGAAGAGTTTCGCAACATCGAGGAAGTTGTGGTCGCCTTGCGCTCCCGTGATCGCGATCACTTTGGCATCGACATATTCGCGGGTGAGTTGAAGCGTGGCTTCAAGGCCGTCCGTTTCCGGCATCAACAAGTCCATGATCACGAGATCGATCGGCTCCTTCTGATAGAGCATAAGCCCTTTGCGTCCATCCTCGGCTTCAAGCACGCGGTGCCCTGCCTTGACCAGGACTTCTTTCAGCAGTCCTCGGATGGATTGTTCGTCGTCAATGACTAGGATAGTGGCCATACATACTCTACGTACTCGACTGAGTATTTTTGATCTTACTCGGCACCCAGGATACAGTCTAGAAAGAAATTGATTTTTAGCATAGGTGCAAGAGGTGAAACGAAAATGAGTCCGATTGGCCTCATCCTGTAAACCATCACCGCAAGGCATCCTGATGGATGACCACAGCACCTCATTTTCGATATTGGATGAAAATTCATACAGTAATTAATGTTAATATGAATGTAATTGCATACGATTATCGGGCGTGATGAGGTTATTTAAGGCCTCTGGGGACAAATTATTTGACCCCAATTTGGATTTTTGTTACAAGCCAAACGTTCTTTGAATGATTTACCGTCCATATCTTTGTAGGAGCTCTTTCAGTGAACACTACAGATCAGTCCAAATGGATCTGGACCAGGCGAGCGTTTCTTCAGATTTCCTTGGTGGGCACTCTCTTACTGAGTGACCGGTTAGTCGGCCCGCAGCCGGTACAGGCTCGTGAGCTTCCAGAAGGCAGGCTGACGTTGGTGAACGTGTGGACCAATGAGCGGTTGGATGTCACCTACCGAGACGAAGATGGGAACTATGATCTCCCGGCGCTCGATGATGTGAATTACCTCTTGCGCTGCCATTACACGGGTGAGGTCGGCGCTATTGATGTGCGTGTACTGGAGCATGTGAATTTGGTGCAAGCGAAACTCGGTAGTCGGCAAGAGATTCATGTGATTTCAGGGTTTCGGTCTCCCGAGTACAACGCCATGTTGGTTCGGACGGATCGACATGTCGCCAAGAACAGCTTACACATGCAGGGACAAGCGATTGATCTTTTGATCCCCGGTGTTCCCACCACGAAGCTTCGCCAAGCCGCGCTTGAACTGCAGTACGGAGGGATCGGCTCCTACAAACGTTCGAGCTACGTGCATTTGGATTCAGGCCCCTTCCGGCATTGGTAGCTCTCTCCTCAATCACCAAACGAACACCCTCCTTACTTGACAGGATCCGGAAAAGCCCGCCGGCGGCGAGCCACATCCCTCGGAGGCTCAACCTACGGCCTGGGCAAACGCCCGTTCGTACAGGCGATGGATAGGCTTGGTGAATATCTTCGATTTTCCTCTCCACTGGCGCGGCCTACCGCTCGTCGGCAGGCTATCGCTTCAATAAGAGGATGGACAGGGGTGGGAGAGTGATCGTCAGTGAGTACGGGAAGCTATGGCTCGGGGTTTCGGTCGTGTGAACACCGCCGCCGTTACCCATATTGCTGCCGCCGTACGCGATCCCGTCCGTGTTGATCAGCTCCCGATACCAACCGGCTTCGGGGACACCGATGCGGTAATGGTGGCGAGGCACCGGCGTGAAATTGCACAGGCAGATGATGGCCGCTTGCGTGCTTTTCGCCTTTCGAAGGAACGCGATGACGGAGTTGTCGGCGTCGCTGAAATCAATCCACTGAAATCCGCTCCAGTCAAAGTCGGCTTCGTGCAGCGCCGGTTCCTCGCGATAGACTCGGTTCAGGTCGCGGATCAAACGTTGCAGTCCACGATGCGGTTCATCCTCGCAGAGATGCCAATCCAAGCTGGAGTCATGGTTCCATTCGCGCCACTGGCCGAACTCTCCGCCCATGAACAGCATTTTCTTGCCGGGGTGGCTGTACATATAGCCGTAGAGCAGCCGGAGGTTTGCAAACCGCTGCCAGACATCGCCGGGCATTTTGTCGAGCAACGTCCGTTTGCCGTGCACCACTTCGTCATGGGAGAGGGCGAGGACAAAATTCTCACTGAAGGCGTAGAGCAGACCGAACGTCAGTTGGTTCTGATGGAACCGGCGGTAGATCGGGTCGTGCTGGAAAAAGGTCAGCATATCGTGCATCCACCCCATGTTCCACTTGAACGTAAAGCCAAGCCCTCCCGTATAGGTCGGCCGAGAGACACCGGGCCATGAGGTGGATTCTTCCGCGATCGTGACGGCTCCGGGGAATTCTCGATGGACGAGGACGTTGAGTTCTTTCAGGAGCGAGACGGCTCCAAGATTCTCCTTGCCCCCAAATTCATTGGGAATCCATTCACCGGACTGTCTGCCGTAGTCGAGGTAGAGCATGGACGCCACGGCGTCGACGCGCAATCCGTCGATGTGGTACTTGTCCAACCAGAAGAGGGCGCTGTTCAGGAGAAAGGTGCGCACCTCGACTCGATCGTAATTGAAAATGCGGCTGTGCCAATCGGGGTGATAGCCGAGGCGCGGATCGGCATGGTCATAGAGGTGTGTGCCGTCGAATTGGGCCAATCCATGGGGATCGTCAGGAAAGTGCGCCGGCGCCCAGTCCATGATCACGCCGAGGCCGGCTTGATGCGCGGCATCGACAAACGCCATGAACCTTGTGGGATTTCCGTATCGGCTGGTGGCGGCAAAGTAGCCGGTGGCTTGATATCCCCATGACCCATCGAACGGATGTTCCGTTACCGGCATGAGTTCCAGGTGTGTGTAGCCCAGATCCCTTGCGTAGGGGATCAATTTCGCGGCGAGTTCTTCATAGGTCAGCCAGCGATTGTTTTCCTCCGGTACCCGCATCCATGACCCGAGATGGACTTCATAGATGGAGAGGGGAGCCGTCAGCGGATCCCATTCGGATCGGGACGCCATCCATGTGCCGTCATGCCAGGCATAGGTGGACAAGTCACGCACGACTGAGGCAGTCCGCGGCCGGAGCTCGCTCGCGACGGCGTAGGGATCGGCTTTCCTCAACAGATCGCCGCATGCTCGTGAGCGGATCTCAAATTTATAGAGAGTGCCATCCGGTAGATCGGGCATGAAAAGTTCCCAGAGCCCGGTTGGTCCTCGACTCGCCATGGGATGACAGAGCCCATTCCATCCATTGAAATCGCCGACGATGCTCACGCGGGCAGCATTGGGAGCCCACACTACAAAGTGAACTCCACAGACGCCCTCAACAGTGCGGAGGTGGGCGCCGAAACTGTTATAGGCCTTGTACAGGGTTCCTTCTGTAAAGAGATGTAGTTCAAAATCCGTCAACAGCGGAGGAAAGGCATAGGGATCATGAATGTCGGCGACGGTGCCGTTATGGTATGTGACGCGAAGCTTGTAGGATGGCGCGAGTGTTGTATTATCTGGAAGCAGCGCCTCATACAGTCCCTCTTCACGAATGCGAGTCATAGGTCTGGGGATGGAGTCGGATACGACCGCCACGTCGTTGATCTGAGGAAGCCAGGCTCGGATCGCAAAGCCGGGGCGACCGTCGATCGCCGTGGGATGTGGGCCTAGGACCGTGTGAGGGGCCCAGTGAGTGCCGGCAATGAGACGATCAAGATCATCTTGCTGAATGGGCAGATCCATAGACATGGAACTATCCTAATGGCTGCTGCCGTGATTAGGAAGGGGAAAATGCTCTCCGTGATGGCGTCGAATGAAACAGCCGAAGAGAACTCTGTGCGTTGTCGCAGCCGGCCCAGGATAATGTGTGGGCTCGTACGATGATCCGCTTAACTCAGCTCGGAGGACTTACAGGTCATCGCTGACGCTCTTCTTATCTTCGGCATGTGCTGCGCCTCATGGCGACTGAACGGTTCCACAAGGCGATTGTGGTTTGTTCGGCGCGGCGAGTGCTAACGTCGTGATCGTGGATTAAGAAAGGCCGGCTACCGGATTGCCTTTTGGCGGTGATAACGGGAATCACGGCCTGCCGTCGACCTTCAGATTGAGCGATCCGTCGCTCATCATTCGAACGTACAGCGCATTCACGTCGGCGAACACCCCGATACCTTGCACCGACTCTACCTTTCCCTGTAGGGAGAGCGTCTGACTGACAGTTCGATTCAGCGCCGTTCGAAGCAGGTCTCGCATGCGATCGCTTGCCGGAGAGACGCCGAGCACGGCCTCGCTCATGACGAGTTCTCTGAGCGAAGAGCGGGCAAGCCAATCGGGGCCGCTTTTCTCCAGGAGCTGTTCGGAGTCGTGGTCCAAGCGGAGGCCGCCGATCTGGATGGATTGTGTCAACGTGTTCATTTCAGGTTTCCCCACGAAATACAGGTGGCCGATCGCATCTCCCCCAAACCCAATCCGCAGAACCACTTGATTGCCGCCACGGCCCAAAATTGCCGCATCAGTGATGACAATGAAGTCTCCCTTCACGGCGACCCGCTTTCCCTTCAACCGCGACGCAAGTGATTGGGACAGCGAGGGATAGTCCAGCGGCAAGTCAGCGACGACGTGGAATCCGGGAGAAGCCGGTTGTATATCGAGTTGGGGAAGCGCGGTGGCGGCCGCAGGTGGCTCGGAACCGAAGACGATCACAGGTGTGGCAATGATGTGCAGAGTGTCGTGAAGACTCTGTCTCGCGATCGAGAACTCATCGTGTTTGATCTTTTCGATGTTGAAGTGGAGCCACGAGTTCGGCTCCAATCGGATGGGGGTACGCAACCCGTTCCATACTTCTTCCACTTGAGGGCGAACCGTGTTCGCATTAAGACGCGCAACCGCGTGATGGAGGCCTCCTCGTACGGTGTCCGTCAATCTGTTCCTGAGGTCTTGGGGAAGGTCGGTCGTGGTGATGCGAGAGGTACACGTATCAACGGTGTTGACTGCGACATCAGCGACGGACGCGGACAGACCGTAGTTCGGAGTCATGCCGATTGCAACACCACCATGCAACGTCGTTTTTCGCAGCCGCTCCTGGCCGGCGCCGCAGTCGGCTGGTGCCTTGACGGCGGGAGTGGGCGCATGCGCGCCGAGGTGAGAACGAAGTTCAGCGGTGAGGGGGAGATGAGTCCCCGGAAGGTCGATTCCCTTCCACCAATCGCGGAGCGCGACACCTTGGTCCTGGCTCATGGGCTGGTAGGAGTCGGAACGTTCGGTCGTAAAATCATCCCGCTCTATATAATACTTGTGTTCAAGGCCTTTCGAGTGCTTGATGGGATTGCCTGATTGATCGAACGCTTTGGGAATGACGCTCTCATCGTTGACGGTAGCCAGAAACGGCGCGAGGTTCATCTGGACAGGAAAGCTGATGGCGGACTCTATGGCGGGCGCGAGGGGGGGCTGGGTCGGCGGCAGCAGCGTCGGTGCCGGTGGGCGAATGACATACTGCTTGGCGAAACAACCCGTCAAGGACAGCAATAAGGACACGACGACGAGAGAGTTGCGTATGGATTTGGGAAACATCTGTTTTCCCCCTTTAGAGAGTCACAGGTAGTGAGTTCAGGTAGTGAAGAAGCGAGCGTAGGATACCAGAAATGTATGATTGTTTGTCAGGCCGAAATTAGAGGTGCGCCGGTCAAGATTCGCAGCAGAATCAACCCGGCAAGAGATACTTCGTAACCCTTTCTCCCCTAATCATACCCATACAACCAACGGGTCGTGAAAGAGGAGACATTCTTGACGGAATGGCGGACTCCTTGAGGAATAAACACTTCGTCGCCCGGCTCCGCGATGATCTCTTCTCCGTCGATGATGAGCCTGAGCCTCCCATCCATCACGGTCACCAGCTCGTTCGTCATATGGACGAAATCATTCCACTCTCTGCCGGGTGGATCGGTAAACATATCGCAGGCGTAGCCGCGCCGGCGCCAGTCGTGGGCGACCAGATCACGGTCGAGGGGAACCGCAAATTTCTGGCGGGTGAGGTAGGACATGAAGTCAAGTACGGTGTTTGATCTCTTTTCGGCCGCCTCGTGCACTCATCAATCGAGCATTGATCATTATACCGAGGTGAGTGCGGAAAGACTGTTTTCGCTGGCTCACCGATACACTTCTTTCCGATCGCCGGTCTTCACGACAAGCACGATCAGTTCTTTATCTTGAATCGTGTAAATGACCCGGTAGCTGCCGTCTCGGATAGGGTAAAGATTGCTTTCTCCCGCGAGTTTCGTAAGGCCCTGGGGACACGGATTACATTGGAGGGTTTTTAGGCGCGTGATGATTCGCTTTTGAGTCGCTTGGGCGGACGCTTTGAGCTGACGCTCGGCAGGGGGAGCCAGAAGGATCGAGTAGGCCATGGAAACCCAGAAACCGAAATCCTTAAGAATCACGTCGAGCGGCCTTGCTCCTTTCTTTTTCGTTTCGGCGAGTGCTGCCCAGGCATCGGTGAGATCGATCCGATCCTCTAACTCTTCCAAGAGGCGCAAGTCGTCAATCGGTACCACGGCGGCAATTTCTTTCCCGCGCCACCGCACGACGACCCGTTCCTTTCCATACCCCGCGCGATTGATCGTATCTGCAAAACCTTGTCGTGCCTTACTCGCGGCAAGATGTGCCATTGGTTTCTCCTTCGAAATGTCGCACATGTATTCCTGACGAGTGCGCCGCTTCCGTGTGCGTTTTTTGTTTCAACATGATTCACACTGATGATTCTTTGGATGCTAGTAGTTGCGCGACCTTCAGGTGTAAGGACGGTAAGTCTCGAAGCCAAGTAGTGACCGAAGCATTGCGGTATGAACTGCTTCGGCGAAAACGCCGTCACGCCACGGATGTTGTGTAGTAGCTGAAAAACGCAGTGCTACGTTGAGCGGGAAAGAGATTGTGCAGGCCGTGAGGCGGGATCGTGCGAGAACTGAGTTGCAAAGACCATGAATGCTTAACGACGGTGCGCGAAGGTTGTGTTTCGGGGTGATGGCCGGTCAGCTTTCGAAGGTCGCAGTGGATGTCGTCCGGATCGCGGCATTCGGTTTCCAGTGGAATGGTCATATGCTTAACGCCGAAGTTCATTTCTCTATGCCGGCTTCTATCTTGTCTTTTGTCCATCACGGTAGCGATCGAGAAATTCCCGAGGCGAAAGCACGGCTATCCCTTGACGTTTGCCAAATGGAAAATGTTTGGCATTTCCTGTAATCAGGCAGTCGGCCTTTCCAGCGAGAGCAGTTTCTAGAAAGGGTTCATCGGTGGGATCAGGAAGTCTGGTTGGCAATGGATGCCCTGCGACGCTCAATCCCTCTGCTTTTATCTGGTCGAGCAATGCCTGAACGTGCCCGGGATGAAATCTGAACCTTGGTCTGGCAAGAACCTCGTCATACTCTGTGAGTATTCTGGCATCGTAGCACACACGTAAAGTACCCGTGGCGATCATTCTGATAATTTCACCGGGTGGTCCAAACGGAGACAGTAGCCCTGCAATAAGCACATTCGTGTCGACCACTACGTTCACCGGCGGTGAGTCTTTCGAGTTGCTCTGATCTCGGCGGCGATTTCTCTCAAAGGAATTTTGTCCGTCCCGAATTGGATGGACTGCCGTTGCATCTTCTCCACAGCAGCTACGGCTCTCGCGCGTCTGACGGCTGTCAGTGACTCTTCAAGGGTATCTTCCGAGACGGCGGAGAGAATAGCGATCGGCTTGCCGTTTGATGTGAGAATGACCTCTCGTTCACGAGCGAGCTTGGTCCATACTTGCCCAGAACGACCGCGCAAGTCCCGTACGGTGATGAATTTCATGGTTGGCTCCTATATGTGAGTGACAATAGGGTACCGCATTGAAAGCCGACCGTCAAACGATTGGTCCTGGATCTTTTCACGATGATCTTTCTTGAAGATCAGATCGGCGATGGACTATTTGGGATGATACGTCGTTCCATGGATGCGTTAGCAAGCCAAAGCTGCGTGGCGGCCTTGACTGAATGGTCAATGCTGATGCGCGAAGGTCTATGTTTCGTGGTGATGGCCGGTCATGTATTTGATGCCGAAGTCTATGGCAATCCGGTTTTGAATCAACTACGGCAACTCAATCCCTATGTCTGTGCGCCTCGTAGGTAGGTGTTCAATGCCAGCAGCAGCGGCAGATGCGCAGGAAGTCGGCGATACACATCTTTGGCGAGCGTTTCGTCATAGGTGTGGGCGGTGCGGTTCCGATCTTCAAGCATGGCCAGCCATCCGGCTTCGTCGTTGATCCAGCTGTTCTTGTAAGCCAGCTTGAGGCAGCCTTTTGGAGATTGGCAGTCGAGTCCTTCCGTCCGTGCTCGTTCTTGAATCACTTTCCAGGCCAACTCGAAGCAAAACTCAAACCGTTGAATGGCGGCGTCTCGTGTGAGATCGGTTGCGGGAGCGTTGAGGGCTTCGCTGAACCGTGTAATGGCTGTGGCGAAGCTGTCGAGTCTTGTGGTCATAAGCGAATTCCATGACGAAGAATTTCTTGCTGGAATCGCTTGCCGACGGTGTGCAGATCAACGAGGTCGATTTCGTGCAGTGTTGCCATATCCTCTATTCCGATACGGAGTTCAGCGAGTCGTTCAGGGGGAAATTTCGCACATCCGGAAACGGCGATATCAATGTCGGCATGGGAGTGAGCCATACCTTTCGGCCACGAACCGAACCAAATGACCTCAATGTCAGAGCCCAGCACGCATCGAGCAAGTGTGGCGACCTCTCGAGCGATTTGTCGGGGTCGGGCGAGAAACTCTTCAGAAATCATAGGCTCAGTGTATCGGTTCTGGTGATGATGTCAACTGGGTTCACCGGCGCGTCGAATGAAACGGGATGTGACGTTTAGAAGAAGTGGGACGGTCAATGATGATGCGCGAAGGTCTGTGGTTCGTGGTGGTGTCCGGTCAGCTTCCGAAGATCACAGTGGATGTCGTCGGGATCGCAGCATTCGGTTTCCAATTGAATGGTCATGTGTTTGATGCCGAAGTCCGTCGTGATCCGGTTCTGGATCAACTGCAGTAACTCCAAAGGGATTCGATGAGGATCGATCATCACGTGGCTGGTCAACATGATCAGCCGAGGTTCGACGGCCCAGATGTGAAGATCGTGCACGTTCGTGACGCCGGGGACGGCCTCCATAGTCGCGGCCACCTGAGACGCGCTGATGCCGGGGGGGGTTGATTCCAGCAGCACCTCCATCGATTCTTTAAAGATCGGCCAAGCTCCTCGGAGAATGACTCCGACGATCAGGAGACTCACGAGCGGATCGAGGACGGTCCATCCTGTCAGGAGAATGGCGCCGCCGCTCACAATCACGCCGAGCGAGACCCAGGCGTCTCCTAACATGTGCCAGAATGCGCTCCGAATGTTCAGGTCGTCTTTCGCCCCATGCTGGAGCAACAGGGCGATGCCGAGATTGGCCAGGAAGCTGACGGCCGCGACGGCCATCACCCATCCCCCATCGACGGGAACCGGTTGCAGGAGTCGCTTCACGCCGACCAGGGCGATGCCGAATGCGGTCAGCAGAAGGATGAAACTATTGAGAAATGCCGCGATGATGCCGGCTCGATGGTAGCCGAAGGTCCGGCTCTCGGAGGCTGGACGCGCGGTAAGGAGATGGGCATAGAGGGCCAGGAAAAGCGACCCTTGATCGACCAGGTTGTGGCCTGCGTCGCTCATGAGTCCGATGCTGTTGAGGAGCCAGCCGCCGACGAACTCAGCCGAGATGATCACGGCATTGATGGCCAATGACAGGCGGAGCCGTGATCGAAGATGCGCGTATGAGGCGAGCGTCGTCATGAATGACAGTTTCGCACGGGAAAGACGACGCGGCAAGTCTTGCCCCAGGTTTGTATGAAGGAGTTGGTCGCTGAACTAGCGGACGGGTTTCGGCGGGAGGCGCTCGCTTAGCACTGGATAGGTGGCCTGATCCATTCCTGAATTGCCGGTCGAAAGATCAGTCGCAATGACCCGCAGCCTGATTCCGTCGGGGACCTCCTTCGACGGCGGCACAAAGAACGGCGCTTCAAACGTGCGGCTTCCTTCGTCGTAAAACAATTGCAGCTGCTCAATGATTCGGTCTCCGATCAAGACCTCTCCATAAATACGGATCTTCCGCGAATCCCAATCTCCATGGGGGCGGACCAAGGAGCCTGACAGGGTTCGAATGGAGGCGCGGAGTTTGACGTCGTCCTTCGCGATGAGCGCCTCGCGTGGCGTGGGTCGTTCGATTTGCACCAGGTAGCCGGAGAGGTGCAGAACGATGCCGTCGTGCGTCAGGTCCTGCCCAGGAATGAGGAGAAGAGTCTTGCTGGTCTTCTGTAAGGCAGCGGGATAAGCGAGTGGCCCTTCCGCGGAGATTTCCACTAACGTCGGTTTCTGCAGTTCCAACGTCGTGGTGAAGGTTGCGGAAGGGCGAGAACTGTAGATCGGCTCTTCCATCAGGTGGGGAGTGCGCATGATCTGATTCTGGTCGCCGGCCTCGCCTTGCTGCAGGCCGGTCGCCAGAATGTGGCCGCTCGCGACATCGGTAATCGTCACGCGCGCTCCCCCGACTTCGCGACCCAACACCATCGCTCCATGGGCGACGACGCGGACCAGCACCGTCGTCGGTTGCGGTCCGTTGAGGGGCGACTCAGGACGTGTCTGGCCTTGAGCCGGAGGCGTTTCGCAAGGGAGCAGGATAAGCAAGAAAATCAGTGCAAACGGGAGAAGGGGAAACCGCCGCGTCATTTCACCTTGGTGCCGGGATCGACTTCTTCCTGAACGGTGATCAGCCCTCGCACGTCGGCATCGCCAGCCGCGAGGACCATGCCCTGCGATTCAATACCCATCAGCTTGGCCGGCTTCAAGTTGGCCACGATCACGATGGTTTTGCCGACCAGCGCGTCCGGCTCGTACTTCTTCCCGATGCCGGCCACGATTTGGCGCTGTTCCGCGCCAAGGGAGACTTGGAGCTTGATCAGCTTTTCCGATTTCGGCACGCGCTCGGCGGAGAGCACCTTCGCCGCTTTGAGCTGGATCTTCATGAATTCGTCGATGGTGATCTGCGGAGAGGCCGGAGGCGCCGGCGTGCTCGTGGGTGTCGGTGCCGCGGGGGGTGGTTGTGAAGGGACGGATGATTCGGTCACGGGTCTTGCTCCTGGTTTTGATTCGATGCGCGGGAACAGCGACGGTCCTTTATGGATGAGAGTGCCGGGCTTGAGGCCGCCCCATTCGATCTTGTTTCTCAGCAAAGAACTTGTGAATGCAGCCGGGATGCCAAGCTGAGCGCGGATCAACTCCGCACTCGTTGGGATCACAGAATACGTGGCCAGGCTCAGGCAGCGAAGCGTCTCCGCCATCGTGTAGAGGACCGTTCTCAATTGTTCCGCGTCGCTTTCATGCTTGGCCAATGTCCAAGGCGCAGTCTTGTCGACATACCGGTTGGCAAGTTGGACGACATGCCAAATGGCCTCCAAGGCTCGATTGAACTCTAATTGCTCCAGATGGTCCGACAGCGCTTCGTTCAAGAGTGTCACGGCGGCTTGCTGCAGTGTTCGCTCAGCCGTTCCGATCGCTCCGGGAGCCGGCACCGTCCCTCCTTGCGTCCGCTCGATGAGGGTGAGCGTGCGGCTCAACAGATTGCCGAGGCCATTGGCTAGATCGCTGTTGACCCGCGTCACCATGGCCGACCGGGAAAAATCACCATCTTGCCCAAACGGCACCTCGCGCAGCAAGAAATAGCGAAACGCATCCGCGCCGAAATGTTCGACCATCTGGTTCGGGTCGACGACGTTGCCGCGGCTCTTCGACATCTTTTCGCCGTCGACGGTCCACCAGCCATGGGCGAAGATGGTCTCGGGCAATGGAAGGTTCAATGCCATGAGCATCGTGGACCAGTAGACGGCATGTGTCGTCAAGATATCCTTCCCGACGAGGTGGACAGTGGCCGGCCAGAATCGATGGCCGGCCGGTTTTTCGCGAGGGAGATATTCCAACGCGGACATGTAATTGACCAGGGCATCGAACCAGACATAGGTGACATAGTTGTCATCGAACGGCAGTTCGATTCCCCACGACAGCCGTGACTTGGGCCGCGAGATCGAGAGGTCGCCGAGCTTCTGGGTTTGTAAAAATCCGAGGACTTCATTGCGTCGCGACTCCGGGCGAATGAAACCCGGATGCGTCTTGATGTGCTCGATCAAGCGGTCCTGATATTGCCCCATCTTGAAGAAGTAGTTGTGCTCGCTGAGCTGTTCGACGGGGCGCTTGCAGTCCGGACAGAGCCCGGACTCCACATCTTTCTCGGTCCAGAACCGTTCATCGAACGTGCAATACCATCCCGTGTATGAATCCTTGTAAATCAGCTGCTTGTCGTAGAGCTGTTGAAGATATCGCCGGACGATGGATGCGTGCTCGGGATCCGTCGTTCTGATGAAGGCGTTATTCGAGATGTTCAGTTTGTTCCAGAGTTGCTCGAATTGCGGCGCGAGTTTGTCGCAGTGGGCTTGCGGGGCGATGCCGGCCTTGGCGGCCGCCTGTTGCACTTTCTGGCCATGTTCATCGAGACCGGTGAGGAAAAACACCTCGCGTCCGCGCAGCCGCCAATAGCGCGCCAGCACGTCCGCCGCGACGGTGGTATAGGCATGACCGATATGCGGGACGTCGTTGACGTAGTAAATCGGAGTGGTGATGTAAAACGTGGTATCCGTTGCCATAACGAAGGCAAGATATCAGGTTGGCGCGGCTTTTGGCTAGGTCGCGGCTCCGGCGGGGACAAGCCCGAGCGCTTCGCGCAGGCGAAGCAGAATGGTTTCCAGCGCCATCTGCACGTTGAGGTGCCGCGTGGCTTGCTGCTCGGTTCGCTCGATGTCGTTCAACAGAGTCAGCAGAGCATCGATGTCCGCCCGCTGGGCGTAGCGTCGCAGGTCGTCGAGTTGGCCGAAGTGAAGGATTTGATCCGGATCTCCCTCCACGATGACGATGATCAGATCACGAATCCATCGCGTCAGCCATGCCAGCGTTTCTTCTCCACGGTCCGTCTTCGCCAAGCTTTCCGCTGCCGAGAGGATCGTCGCGCTTGACGTCAAACCTTCCGGCTTCACCAATGCCAAGCATTCCTGTTGTCGCGCGCGAACGTCCGCCACATTCACCGTGAGGGCTTCTCCGATGCGGCCATCGGCGAAGACCGCCAGGAAGCGGGCATCGGCAGGAGGAAGTTCCCGCTTGAGGATCAATGCCGCCTCAACTTGCGTGCGGGCAGGCGTGGTGAAACGGAGCGCTTGGCAGCGTGATCGAATGGTGATGGGAAGCGCATGGAGCCGGCTGGTCACGAGGATAAAGAGACTATCACCGGGAGGCTCCTCTAAGGTCTTGAGGAGCGCGTTGGCTGCGCCGATCGTCAAGCGGTCCGCGTCGTCGATCAGGCAAATCTTTCGTTCCCCGATGAGTGGGCGATAGACGAACTGTTGTTCGATCTCCCGTACTTGCTCGATTTTGATTTGCGGCGTCGAGGCTTTCGGATCCGGCTCGATGACGAAGTAATCCGGGTGCGTTCGAGCGGCTATTTGCAGGCAAGATCGGCACCGGCCGCAGCTGTCCTGCGCCTCTGTCTGAGAGGGTTGCTCGCAGTCGAGGGCTTGGGCCAGCCTCACGGCGGTCATCAACTTGCCGATGTTGGTTTCGCCGTGGAACAGATACGCATGGGCCAAGCGTCCATTGCCCAAGGCCGCCTGAAGGAGGGAGATGGGTTGCTCGTGGCCTGTGATATCGGCGAAAGGCATGGATTATCGGCGTCTCGATGTCCGTGTGCGATAAGTCTTGAGCCAGTTCATGACCAGTTTTTCCACGGTTTGCGCCACAGACTCCAGAGATTGAGTGGAATCGATGACCATGATGCGTCGCGGTTCTCGTCGTGCCAACGCCTGAAATCCCGCGCGGATTTTCCTGTGAAATCGTTCGGCTTCTCGATCGAGTCGATTTTGAGGGGCGGCGTGGCCGCGGCGGCGACCAAGTCCGACGGCGACGGGGACGTCGAAGAGCAACGTGAGCTGGGGAGCCAACTTTCCGGTCGCCCAGTCGTTCATCGTGCGTAACACTCGGAGATCCAATCCCCGTCCATATCCTTGATAGGCCATCGTCGAGTCTGAAAATCGATCGCAGACGACGGTCTTGCCTTGCGCGAGCGCGGGTTTGATGACGTGATCGACATGCTGGCGTCTCGCAGCCAGAATGAGGCAGGCTTCCGTTTCGGGGGCGATGGTTTCCGCCGACTGGTCGAGCAGGATGCTTCGCAGACGTTCAGCGAGAAGCGTCCCTCCCGGTTCTCTGGTGCGCAACACGTCCAGGCCTTGCGTGGTCAGCCGCTCACACAGCCTTCGAGCATGTGTCGTTTTTCCGCTTCCTTCACCGCCTTCCAGCGTGATGAAGATGCCCGTCGATTTTTTGGATGTTCTACTCATCGGCGATTTTCATCAGCAGTCGCAATCGGGGAGCGATCCTATGTCAGGTCGAAGCGAATAGCAAGAGCGGTACCTTTTATGAATTGTTCCAGTCAAGTCACATAACCTGTTGAAATTTACAATAAAATACTTGCGGGGTTTGTCCGGAACTCTGTAAGATGAACCACTGAATATTCTCCCTGTGATTGGGTGCCGGTGATTCATGCTCAAGACCGCGCTAAGACGGTATTTTCTGACGGGACTCTTGCTGGTCACTCCTATCTGGGGCACCATTCTTGTCCTGAAGACCCTGTTTGTCGCGGTGGACGGCATCTTAGGCGATGCCGTCGCGGAATTGGTGCCGGATCACTACATCCCTGGCCTCGGGATCGTAACACTGATCCTGCTCATCTTTTTAGTCGGATTGTTCGCGGCGAACTTCATCGGGCGTCAGATCGTGGGTCACTGGGAGGATTGGCTCAACCGGCTTCCTCTTGTCCGGGGGATATATTCCACATTGAAATCGATGATGGATATTCTGTCGTTTTCGGAGCGAGGGTCCTATCGGCGTGTGGTCTTGATTCAATTCCCGAAGAACGGCCATTATTGTTTTGCATTCGTGACCGGCATGACGAAAGGCGAAACCACGGCATTGGGCCAGGAGGCGTTGATTCATGTCTACGTGCCCACCTCGCCCAACCCGACGTCGGGCTATTTTCTCTTAGTGCCGGAACGGGAAGTGATCTCTGTTGATATCAGTATTGAAGAAGCGATGAAACTGATCGTATCGGGCGGTCTCTATACGCCGTCCGGCGCCATGGCATCAGCGCTGAAGGGGGAGTCGAAGTGGAACCAGGTCAAACAGCCGGATGCCGGTGTGCCGATCGGATAGATAGGGTGTCTGATACGCAATGGCGACCTTCTCATTTTCGGAGTCCTCGATGAAACAATCAGTCGATCCATGCATGACGGTCTCGCGCATTCCCGGCTTAGGCGTGATCGTGATGGCGGCCGGGTTGGGCAAACGGATGAAGTCCGACCAAGTCAAAGTGCTGCATCATGTCGCGGGGAAACCGATGGTTCTCTACGCCGTTGATGTGGCGCTCCGACTCGCGGGCCATCGCATCGCGGTTGTGGTCGGGCATCAATCCGACAGGGTTCGGCACGTGATCGACTCAGGTATCGCGGGTCGGCCGGGGTCAAAGTCTGTGAACATCGTCGAGCAAGCCGAGCAACTCGGAACCGGCCATGCCGTGATGCAAAGCCGCCCCGCATTTTATGGGGGTGATGAGGCGCATCCGACGAATTATCTTATCTTGAACGGCGACACTCCGTTGTTGAAGGAAGAGACGGCGCGCGAACTGTTGAGAATCCATCAGTCCGAGGGCGCCACTGTGACGATTTTGACGGCGACGCTCGATGATCCCAGCGGCTATGGCCGGGTCATCCGCCGGCAGTCCGCTTCGTCCGACGTGCTGAAGATCGTCGAAGATCGTGATGCCACTCCGGTAGAACGGGCCACGAAAGAAATCAACGTGGGCACGTATGTCGTGTCCGGAGCCTTTCTCTTTGACGCCCTCGATAAGCTGGAGCCTCGCAACGCTCAGCATGAATACTATCTGACGGATATTGTTCAGATGGCGGTCGCCCAAGGGCGGCTGGTTGCGGCAGTGACTCTTCAAGATCCCGAAGAGGGGCTGGGAGTCAATACCAGGCAACAGCTGGCGGCCGCGGAACAGGTTGTCCGTCAGCAGATTCGCGAGCGCTGGCTTGAAGCCGGAGTCACGATGCGGGATCCTGGTTCTGTGTGGATTGACGCCGGAGTCACCATTGGACGAGATACAGTGCTTTATCCACACGTAAGTCTCGAAGGCACAACCAGTATCGGTGAAGGGACGACAATCCGCTCCGGGACCCGCATCACCGATTGCGTGATCGGTAATCATGTCGAGATTTTGGACTCCTGTGTGCTCGCTGCGTCGGAAGTGGATGATGACGCGCATCTGGGACCGTTCGTCCATCTTCGCCCGGGCGTGGTGATCAGGCGGAAAGCGAAAGTCGGAAATTTCGTCGAGATGAAGAAAACCGAATTGGGCGAAGGATCCAAGGCCAATCACCTCAGTTATTTGGGTGATGCCACGATTGCCGAAGGGGTCAACATCGGTGCCGGCACTATCACCTGTAACTACGACGGCGTGCGCAAACATCAAACCGTGATCGGCAAGAACGTATTTCTCGGGAGTGACACGCAGCTGATTGCGCCGGTCACCATAGGAGAGGGATCGGTGGTGGCGGCGGGGACGACCGTGACGCAGAATGTGCCGGCCGATTCGTTGGCGATCGCCCGGGTGTTGCAGGTCAATCGAGTCGGCTGGGCAGCGAAACGTCGGATGTTGCTGAGCGCCGGTACGCCGGGCGAAGATTCAACGAAGGTCATCAGCAAGTCGAAGAAACAGAAGACCGGAACAACTTCGAGTACGATGAAGCGGGGGCGCGCAAAGTCATCGAGAGGATGATCGCGGCGGATTGTTCGTTCGTCCGTCAGTCAACTCAGGCCTGGGAGCAACGGCTATGTGTGGGATCGTCGGATATGTCGGCAATCAAGATGCGGTTCCGATCCTCATCGGGGGATTGGCCAAGCTGGAGTATCGAGGCTACGACTCATCGGGTGTGGCCATCATGCAGGGGGAGAAAATCGTCGTCAAACGGAGCGTGGGAAAGCTGGTCAATCTCCAAAATTCGCTCAAAACGAACGAGCTCAAGGGGACGGTCGGAATCGGCCATACTCGATGGGCGACCCATGGGAAACCCTCGGAACAGAATGCCCATCCGCACCGGTCGAAAGGCTGTGTGTTGGTGCACAACGGGATTATCGAAAATTACCAAGAGCTGAAGCAACAGTTGCAAAAAGACGGCTACAAATTCGCATCGGAAACCGATACGGAAGTGGTCGCCCATTTGATCGACAAGTACCTTCAGAAGGAAAATAAGCTGGCCGACGCGGTGCGGCTCGCGACGAAGGACGTACGGGGCAGTTATGCGCTGGCGGTCATCTCGGAACGGGAACCCGGAACCTTGATTGCCGCTCGGGCGGGCTGTCCGCTCGTCGTCGGTCGGACGAAACACGCCTCGTATGTCGCCTCCGATGTGATGGCGATGCTGGCGCATACGCGAGATGTGACCTATCTCGAAGAGGGGGACGTGGCGGTGGTCACTCAGCACCAGGTGGATCTCACCGACGTCGACGGCCATGCCGTCGTGCGCAAATCGTCGACGATTACCTGGGATGCATCGGCGGCGGAGAAAAGCGGCTATCCCCACTTCATGCTGAAAGAAATTCACGAACAGCCGCAGACTATTCTTGATACCATGCGCGGACGGTATTCCTATGAAACCGGGGAAGCGGATCTGCCCGATATCGGTTTGACGGCGAAGGAATTCGCCGCGGTTGAGCGGATCTGGATCGTCGCCTGCGGCACGTCCTGGCATGCGGGGCAAGTCGGAAAGTATCTATTTGAAGAAATGGTTCGCACTCCGGTTCAGGTGGATATTGCCAGCGAGTTTCGCTATCGCGATCCGCTCGTCGGCAAGAACGACTTGTTCATTACGATTTCTCAATCCGGCGAGACGGCCGATACGCTGGCTGCCGCGCGAGAGGCGAAGCGGAAAGGCGCGCGCGTGGTCTCGATCGTCAATGTGGTCGGGAGTACCCTGGCGCGCGAGTCGGACGGGGTCCTGTACACGCACTGCGGGCCGGAGATCGGTGTCGCCTCGACAAAAGCCTTTACGGCGCAACTCACCGCGCTGTATCTCCTGGCCTTGCATTTGGCGCGAGTTCGTAATGTGATGAAGGTGGTAGATGGGAAAGCCTGGCTTGACCGATTGGTGCAGTTGCCGGTGTTGGTCGAGCGTGTGCTGCAGCGAGAAGCCGAAATCGTGGCGATCGCCAAGCGGTATTACAAGAAGCGGAACTTTTTGTTTTTGGGGCGAGGCATCAACTATCCGATCGCGCTGGAGGGCTCGCTGAAGCTCAAGGAAATTTCTTATATCCATGCCGAAGGCTATGCGGCGGGCGAGATGAAGCATGGCCCGATCGCGCTGATCGATAAAGACATGCCGGTGGTGGTCTTGGCGCCGCGGGACCGATTGTACGACAAGACGGTGAGCAATCTTATGGAAGTGAAGGCCCGACACGCGCCGGTGATTGCCTTCGTGGCCGAAGGAGAGCGGGAGCTCGGCAAGATCGCGGATGCGGTGTTTACCGTTCCTGATACCCATCCGCTGATTTCGCCGATTTTGTTTACCATCCCGCTTCAACTCCTCGCCTATCATATTGCGGTATTGCGCGGGGCGGATGTGGATCAGCCGAGGAATCTCGCCAAGAGCGTGACGGTGGAATAGGCCGTGAATGAGGTGCGCAGGTACGTCCCTATGCTCGCTCAACGCGCGGCCTCAGGGATGAAGGCGGCGTCTTGGCGCCGCCAGGGCGGCGAGGGTAAGAACAGTTGAAAGCCCTCGTTGAATGTGCGCAGTAAGGGACCCACCTGCGCACCTCATTGGGAAGGGAAGAAAAAGAAGGAAGAACGAAAGTGGAAATTACGCAGCAGGATGTGGAAAAGGCGGCGCGGTTGGCGAGATTGGCGGTGACGGCCGCTGAAACGGAGACGTTTGCCAAGCAGTTGACCCAGATTCTCGCGCATGTCGATACGCTGAACCGGTACGACACGACGGGAGTCGAACCGACCGCCACGGTTATGGGGCACGTGAATGTGTTTCGTGAGGATTTTGCGCGTCCATCACTGTCTTCAGAGAAGGCGTTGGCCAATGCGCCGGAGCGTGAAGCGGACGGGTTTGTTGTCCCTAAAATTCTAGAGGAGCGTTGATCATCAGGGAGCCGACTCGCGCGTTGACAACAACGAAGCTACGCAGCGATTGACGATTTAACGGGGAAATACATGTTTCGACAAATGCTACGTTCGAAAATTCATCGTGCCACCGTGACAGGGGCCCATCTCGAGTATGAAGGCAGTCTGACGATCGATGAAGACTTGATGGAGGCGGCCGGGATCCTTCCCTACGAGGCGATTGTCTGTTCGAACTTGAATAACGGCGAGCGGTTCATGACGTACGCGATCAACGGTACGCGAGGGAAAGGAGAGATCATTTTAAATGGGCCCACCGCGCGAAAGGCGGCGGTCGGAGATCAGATCATCATCTTTTGTTATGAGTATTACGGCGAAGAAGAGATCAAAAAACACACCCCCAAGATCGTCCGGGTGAATGAAAAAAATCGAATTGTGGCGGTGAGCTGATACGCCACGGACAGGCTGACCGATGAGGCGTCGTGTCGGTTCGTGCGCAGATCACCAGTCGGGAACGAGAGGTCCATGTCTCTTCATAAACTCACCCTCTGCGAACTTCAGAAACAATTCCGGGCAGGGGAAGTAACGGCCACGGAAATCGTGCGCGCCTACTTCTTGCGCATCGGCCATGTCGAGCCAAAAGTGAAGGCCTTCGTCACGCAGGCGAAAGAATCGGCGTTCATGGAGGCGGAGGTCTTGGATCAAAAGCTCAAGGGATGGCGGAAGACCAAGCCGCTCACCGGAATGCCGCTTGCCGTCAAGGATAATATCTGTACGGACGGCGTCTCTACGACCTGTAGCTCTCGGATGTTGCAGAACTTCGTCCCGCCGTACGATGCGACGGTGATCGCCAAGTTGCGCGCGCAGGAGTACCTCTTGTTGGGCAAGACGAATTTAGATGAATTCGCGATGGGGTCATCAACGGAAAATTCCGCGTTCGGTCCCAGCCGAAACCCTTGGAACCTGCACTGCGTGCCGGGAGGATCAAGCGGAGGGTCTGCGGCGGCGGTGGCGGCAGAGGAATGTGTGGCGGCGCTTGGCTCAGACACCGGCGGGTCCATCAGGCAGCCGGCCGCCTTCTGTGGCGTGGTGGGGCTGAAGCCGACGTATGGAAGGGTCTCGCGGTATGGGTTGGTCGCGTTTGCTTCCTCGTTGGACCAAATCGGGCCGGTCGCGAGAAGTGTATCCGATGCGGCGTTTCTTCTGCAGGCTATCGCAGGTCATGATCCGATGGACTCCACGTCGGTCGATCGTCCTGTTCCGGATTACATGAAAGCGCTGCAAAAGCGGGATCTCAAAACGCTGAAGATCGGCGTGCCGGTTGAGTTTTTTACCGAAGGGCTCGATCCGGAGGTCGAACAGTCGGTGAGGGCGGCGATCGGGGAACTGAAGCATCTTGGAGCCGAGATCAAGGAAATTCATCTGCCGAGGACCGACGCGGCTGTGGCTGTGTACTATGTGATCGCCACGGCGGAAGCCAGCTCGAATCTTGCTCGGTTCGACGGGGTGAAGTTCGGTTTTCGCGCCAAGGACACCAAGGATCTTCTCGATCTCTATATGAAAACGCGACAGGAAGGGTTTGGCCCGGAGGTGAAGCGTCGAATCATGCTGGGGACCTACGTGCTCAGCGCCGGGTACTATGATGCGTACTATGAGAAAGCCCAAGCGGTACGAACGTTGATCTGCCAGGATTTCGACGCCGCGTTCAAAGAGGTGGATTTGATCGTGACCCCGGCGACGCCGACTCCGGCCTTCAAGCTCGGTGAAAAGAGCGAAGATCCGCTGCAGATGTACCTCTCCGATATTTTCACGATCTCGGTCAATCTAGCCGGCTTGCCGGCGATTGCTCTGCCCTGCGGCTTCAGCAAAGAGGGACTTCCGATCGGACTGCAACTGATCGGGCGAGTGTTCGAAGAAGAGACGATACTTCGAGCGGCTCATGCCTATGAGCAATCGACACACTGGCATCTGAAGAAGCCGAATATACGGTGAATTGATGAAGGCAGCGGTAAGCAACATGCCGAACGATCTTTTACGACGCTTCACGTTTCACGCTCGCCTCGTTGAGTCGGCGAAGCGGGCTTCACCCTTCACGGAGATTGCCCTATGACCATCGTAGAAATAGCCGCCCTTCTTGTAGCCGTGGCATTCGCCGTGCTGGTTGGGTATCTCGTACCGTTATTGATGCAGGTCCGCAAAACGGTGGCCGAGTCCGAACAACTCCTCTCGAAGATGAACGCCGAGGTGCCGGCTCTCGTGGCGGAACTGCGGGCCATGAGCCAGAACTTGAACGATGTGACGAATCAGGTGCGCGAGGGCACGGAGCATGCGGCCGTCTTGCTGCATGCAATGGGTGAAGTCGGCGAATCGGTGCAGCATGTCCATAATATCGTTCGTGGGTCAAGCGGGACGCTGTTGAACAATGTGGCGAGCATGGTCGCAGGTTTCAAGGCAGCCACTCACGTCGTGCGGGAGCGCATGAAACATGAAGGAGGGACGCACAATGGCGGATGATCGAGGAACATCAGCGGCGGTCTTGTTGGCGTTTCTGAGCGGGGCAGCGATGGGTGCGGTCGCGGCGCTGTTGTTGGCGCCACAATCGGGGAGCGAATCGCGTGATCGACTCCGGGGGTATGCCCGTCGCGCGGAGCACGATCTGCGAGATCTTGCCGGGCGCGCCGGTGAGGTATTTGAAGAAGTCGTTGATCAGGGCAAGGAGTTTGTCGAGACGAAGCAGTCGGTCCTGCGGGAGGCATTCGATGCCGGACGAGAAGCCATGAGGCGCGAACGCGGTCGCATGCCCGATGAAGGAGCCGATCGAGGATGATCTTCGAGACGGTCATCGGAGTGGAGGTCCACGCCCAACTGCGGACCAACTCCAAGATGTTCTGCGGGTGCGGCACGACCTTCGGTCTGTCCGCCAACAGTCAGACCTGTCCGGTCTGTCTCGGTCTGCCGGGCAGCTTGCCCGTCATCAACCGAGCGGCGGTCGAAATGGCGGTCCGCGCCGGTTTGGCCCTGAACTGTACGATCGCGGCGAACAATCGATTCGCGAGAAAGAACTATTTTTACCCGGATCTGCCCAAGGGATATCAGATTTCCCAATATGAATCCCCGATTTGCGAGCATGGGTGGATTGAGGTTCGTGAGAGCGGCGGAGGGACAAAACGCGTCCGTATTCGTCGCGCGCATTTGGAAGAAGATGCCGGGAAAAACATCCATGAGACCGGCACCAAGGGGAGCCGGGTCGATCTGAACCGCGCCGGCACACCGCTGCTGGAAATCGTGACGGAACCGGACATGCATTCGGCCGACGAGGTGGTGGCCTATCTCAAAGGACTGCGGGAAATCTTGATGTACCTTGGCGTCTGTGACGGCAACATGGAGGAGGGAAGCTTTCGGTGTGAGCCGAACTTATCGCTGCGCCCCTCGGGACAGAAGGAGTTTGGGACGAAAGTCGAGCTGAAGAACATCAACTCCTTCAAGTATGTGAAGGATGCGGTCGAGTATGAGATCAAACGGCAGACCAACGTGTTGAAGGAGGGGGGCAAGATTCGCCAGGAAACGAGGCTCTGGAATATCGAACGCGGCGAAACGGCGGTCATGCGTTCCAAAGAGGAAGCGCATGACTATCGGTATTTCCCCGACCCTGATCTGGTGCCGTTGAAGTTGGACGAGGCCTGGATCGAAGGATTCCGTGCCGGCCAGCCGGAACTGCCGGCCGTGCGGACGAAGCGATTCGTGTCGGACTATGGATTGCCTGAGTATGACGCCACCATCCTGACGGCGTCAAAAGGCATGGCGGATTATTTTGAAGTGTCCGTCAAGCAGTTCAACCAGCCGAAGACGGTGAGCAACTGGGTGATGGGGGAGTTGATGAGAGAGTTGAACAACTCCGGGACGGATATTTCAGCGTCGCCTGTCACGCCTGAACGGCTCGTCGGTCTTTTGCAAATGGTGGACAAAGGGACTATCAGCTTGAAAGTCGCCCGTGAAATCTTTCCGGAACTCTATACCAGCGGGAAGGCCCCCGAACAGATTGTGCAAGAAAAAGGGTTGACGCAGGTCTCCGACGAAGGGGCGCTGGAGCAGATCATTACCGAGGTATTGAGCAGCAATCCAGCCCAGGTTGCGCAGTTTAAGGAAGGCAAACAACAAGTATTGGGTTTTCTCGTCGGACAGGTCATGAAGGCGAGCGGCGGAAAGGCGAATCCGGGGAAGGTGAATGAGTTGCTGAGAAAAAAATTGGGGGGAGGATAGGAAACGACCAGGTAGATTCCTGTGCTTGCGCAATGCGTACGCTCAAGGAAGGATTGAAGTATGAGAGTTATTGTTCCGTTCACTACTCTTTTTCTTATTGCAGCATCAATCACTGGGTGTGCGCGATCTGTAACTCGAACTCCTATCGAAGATCTGGCCAAAAGAATAGAGTTTGAACGTTTTTCTATTCTTCCACCGCAAGGAGAAAAGTGGTACATCGTGTCTCCGTCAGGGCCATATAATTTGGCATTTCAAAAACAGCTCGATGTCACGATGGTTCCTAAACCATCGGTAGCGGCCACGGTTTTTTCTACAAGGATTGATGGTGTAGCTCAAGCGGAAAAGCAGAGCTTCCTTGAAGCTCTCATGCACCGTACTGAGCAGGATGCTAAGACCGGGCGGCTTCGTTTAATCGAATTCAAATCTTCATCCGACGAAACTTTAGGGTTCAGTTGCAAGAAGTATGATGTATCAAGCGAAGATAGAGGTAATCCCAATTGCCCATCCTGCGTTTATATCCTACAAGTGCACGGGCTTGCCTGTCTCCACCCCAGTTCGCCGGTTCTGGTGAAACTCGAGTACAGCCCAAGGGTGCCACAGGGAGATTCTATTCTTTCTGTTGAGAAAGAGGGAGAGGCCTTTTTGAGGAGTCTTATTTTTAAGTAATACGCAGGTGCTGGTTAAAAACTTCTGTGAGGAAAGCATGAGCGCGGTTAGAGCAATCAAGGGTGGCACATGGCGGCGACTGTAGCCAAGATGACAAAACATGAGTTACAGAAAATCATCGAGTCGACTGTCGAAAGGAAATTGCTGCAGCTCTTAGGCGATCCAGATCAAGGTCTTGTACTGAAGAAGACTGTCAAGGATCGGTTACTTCGTCAACGAAAGGCCGTGGCGGGAGGCGAACGAGGGGAATCATTGACCGCGATTGTAAAACGGCTAGGACTCAACTGAGCGCATGTACCGTGTTCGCCTTCTAGACGCCGCCTCAAAGGGCCTTGCAAAAGTGGACAAGCCTGTCGCGCGACGAATCGTTGATCGAATGGAATGGCTGGCAGAGAATCTTACAGATACAAATCTTGAAGCGCTCACAGGAGAGTTTGAAGGATTGTTCAAATTGCGTGTCGGCGACTATCGCGTAGTCTATGAGCTTATCCACGAGGAAAAGTTGATCATGATTCATGCGATCAGTCATCGAAGAGACATTTATCGCAAAGGCTAACTGAGATCGTTCAACAACAGGAGAAACAATGAGCGCGATTAGAGAAATCAGAGGTCGGCAGATCATCGATTCACGGGGCAATCCGACGATTGAGGCTGAAGTGACGCTTGAAAGCGGCGCGAAGGGGCGGGCGGCCGTTCCCTCTGGGGCATCGACGGGGGAAAAGGAAGCGATCGAACTGCGAGACGGCGACAAAAAACGGTGGATGGGAAAGGGCGTCTCAAAGGCGGCCTCGAATATCAGCAAGGTCATTGCCCCGGAATTGCTCGGTAAGGAGGCCTTCGATCAGGCCGGTATCGATCGGGCCATGATTGCGTTGGATGGGACGAAGACGAAAAGTAAGCTAGGGGCCAACGCGATCTTGGGCGTGTCGCTGGCCGTGGCCAAGGCATCGGCGAATGAAACAGGGCAGCCGCTCTATCGGTATCTCGGCGGGGCGAATGCTCGTGTGCTTCCCGTGCCGCTCATGAACATCATCAACGGCGGAGCCCATGCCGACAATCGGTTGGACCTCCAAGAGTTCATGATCATGCCGGTCGGTGCCGGCCGATTCAGCGAAGCCCTCCGCATGGCCACCGAGGTTTTTCATTCGTTGAAGGCCCTCTTGAAGAAGAAGGGGCTCAACACGGCCGTGGGGGATGAAGGCGGGTTCGCCCCGGATCTGCAATCGAACGAAGAGGCGCTGAGCCTGATCTCGCAATCGATAGAAGACGCCGGCTATAAGGTTGGTCGGGATATCGCCTTGGCGCTGGACTGCGCCGCGAGCGAGTTCTACGAGAAGGGTCGGTATGTTCTCGAAGCGGAGAAGAACCCGGAACGTTCGTCGGACGACATGATCAGCTATTACGCCAAACTGCTGGATCGTTATCCGATTCTCTCGATCGAAGACGGGTTGAGCGAGCTGGATTGGAAGGGATGGAAGATCCTCACGGAGAAATTGGGCAAACGAGTGCAGCTCGTCGGGGATGACATCTTCGTGACCAATGTCGAAATCTTTTCGAAAGGCATCAAGGAAGGAATCGGGAATTCGATTCTGATCAAGCTCAATCAGATCGGGACCCTGACGGAGACCTTGGATGCGATCGAACTGGCGAAGCGATCGGGCTATACGGCGATCATCTCACATCGGTCCGGCGAGACTGAAGACACCACGATTGCGGACGTGGCGGTCGCGACGAACAGTGGACTGATCAAGACAGGATCCTTGTCCCGAACGGATCGTGTAGCGAAATATAACCAACTGCTCCGAATCGAAGAGGAGCTGGGAGCCGTGGCGCTTTATCGTGGGCGAGAGGCCGTGCAGGCCAGAGCCTAATTGGTCAGGGGTCGGCGGATACATCGATGATTATTAAACAGAATCGTGGACGGCAGTGGCTGGAATGGCGACAGCGCGTCCTTATTCTCCTGCAAGTGATCGGCGCCGGCGGCTGTGGATGGCTATTCGTCGCATTGTTTTCCGGAGAAATGGGCCTGACTCGCTATCTCTCCATGCGTGATCAGGCATGGAATCTGGACCAAGAACTCTCAGCCTTACGCCGAGAAAATATCATGCTGCAACACGATATTACTCGCCTCCAGCATGATCCGGCAAAAATCGAGCAGTTGGCTAGAGAACAGTTGGGGTACGTGCGCAAGGGAGAGACGGTGTATCAGTTGGCGCCAGACCCTGACAAAAAACCGGAGTCTTTGTTGAAGCCATGAAGTTCGGAACGGTAGCGATCATCGGACGGTCCAACGTCGGCAAATCGACCTTGCTCAATTGCCTGCTGGGTGAAAAAATCTCGATTGTGTCGAGTAAGCCTCAGACCACCAGAACCCGCATTATGGGCGTTGTGCACGCAGACGGAGCGCAAATCGCCTTTCTCGATACGCCGGGGCTTCATAAACCTGAGCATTTGCTCAATCGGCGAATGCTGCGGACTGCCGTGGAGACCTTGGAAGATGCGGATCTGTTGTACATGCTGATGGATGCGACAAGTCTGCCGGGTCCTGGAGATCTGACAGCGGTCAAGTATATGAAGGAAGCGTTGGCCAAACGGCCGCGTCCGGTCATCCTGGTCGTCACGAAAATCGATCTTGTCAACAAGCAGAAGTTGCTCCCGACGCTTGATCGGTACGGTAAACTCTTCCCCTGGACGGAGGTCGTGCCGGTTTCTGCCAAGGGCGAGGACAATGTTGATCGGTTGCTGGCTGTAACGGTTCCCTATCTTCCATCTGCAGAAGGAGCCTACGACGATGACGTGGTGACCGATCAAACCATGAGAACGCTGGCGGCTGAGATGATTCGTGAGAAGGTCCTGCAAGAGACGGAGGAGGAAGTACCGTATGCGGTTGCAGTCGAGATCGATGAATTCGTCGAACAGGGCAAACTGGCGAAGATTCGGGCGTCGATTTTGGTGGAGCGAGAGACGCAGAAGGGCATCCTCATAGGCAAACAAGGAGAGCGTTTGAAAGTGATAGGCACACAGGCCAGGCTGGACATGGAACGGCTGTTCGGCATGAAAGTATTTCTGGAGCTGTGGGTGAAGGTCAGAAAAGCTTGGCGTGAGGATGAGCAGACCTTGGTAGAGTTGGGTTACTAAGGAATGATGCACCCGATGGAACGACCGCTAGAGCCGCAGGCACCGGACCAGCGACCTCACCAGTCCGAACGCGATATGCTGCGTGAAGTCTTGCGTGATCAGACCGAACGCGGGCAGACAAAATCGGACATTGTGATTCAGTCCGTGCAGAAGCTGCTGCGACGCGGAGCCATCACGAACCTTTCCAAGATGTTGGGGCGCATGCATCCCGCCGACATCGCCAAAGTCGTGACCCATCTCTCCTCTCCGAAGGAAAAACGGGAAATCTTCGAACTGGTCCGTGGCGAAGGCAAGCGTGGGCAAGCGCTCAGTGAACTCGACGGCGAAAGCATTCAACAAGTACTCGCGGATCTGTTGCATTCCGACATCGCGTGGCTCTTGAAAGACCTCGGCCCCGACGACGTGGCGTACATTCTTGGATTTCTTCCCGAAGAGCGGAGCAAAGAAATTCTCGCTCTGATGAAGGTCGAGGATTCGACCGAGGTTGCCGACATCCTTAAATATCCCAAGGATACGGCCGGCGCGATCATGACCACAGAGTTCTTTTCCTTGCCGGAGGATGCCACGGCCCAGGAAGCGATCCGTCGGTTACAGCAAGCCACCGACGCGGAAATGGTGTTCTATATTTATGTGACGGACAAGAATGAATGTCTGGTTGGTGTCCTCTCGCTCCGACAGCTGATCACCGTTCCTCCGACGACTCCACTAAAAAATATCATGACTCGAGAAGTGATGAGTGTGGCGATCGACATGGATCAAGAGGAGGTCGCGCGCCAGGTGGCCAGCTATAACTTGCTGGCGATTCCGGTGGTGGAACGGGACGGCAAACTTGTGGGGATCATCACGGTCGACGATGTGGTCGATGTGATCCGAGAAGAAGCGACCGAGGACATGTTGAAAATGGCCGGAGCGATTGAAGAGGACACGGGCTTGAAGTCTTCGAGCTTCGGCTCGGCGAAACTGCGGTTGCCCTGGCTCTTTACCAATCTCGTCGGCAGTCTCCTGTCCGGCGCCATCCTCTGGTATTTCCGCTATACGATCCAGGAAGTTGTGGCGATCGTGAGTTTTATTCCCGTGATTGCGGCGATGGGTGGGAATGTGGGGCTACAGTCCTCGACGCTGATTATTCGCGGGTTGGCCACCGGCTCCGTGGAGCTCACCCATGTATGGCCTGTCTTCTTTCGTGAAGCGAAGATCGGCTTGGTCATGGGGTTGGCCTGCGGTGTGACCCTGACACTGGTCGCCTGGGTGTTGCATCAAGGGTTTTTGGGCATGGTCCTCGGCGCTTCGCTGATCATTGCATTTCTGGTCTCGACCAGCATGGCGACGATTATGCCGATTCTGCTCAAACGCGTGGGAGTCGATCCGGCCGTTGCCGCCGGTCCTTTCGTCACGACGGCGAACGACATCACCGGCATTACAATTTATCTGACTTTATCCACTCTGTTCTTGGAGTATCTCCGATGACAGGGACCGGCGCATCCTCGGGCCTCTGTCGAGGTCTGGACTGGAGAGAGCCGTGCCTCTGATAAAAACGACGGCGATCATTTTGCGGAGTCGCAAGTGGGGTGATGCCGATCGAATCGTCACCGTCTATTCCAAGGATCTGGGTAAAATCAGAGGGGTGGCTCGCGGCGCCCGCCGCCAGAAAAGCCGATTCGGAGCCGCGATCGAACCATTTAGCGTGTGTCGTCTGAATCTGTTTGAGAAAACCGGGGACTCTCTGTTTCGGATTTCACAGGTAGATTTAGTACGGTCTTCTCAGGTGTTGCGGGAAGATCTTCGCTTGATGGCCTCGGCGGCGCGAATGGTCAATGTCGTCGCCGCGATCACTCCGGATGGAGATCCGGACCCGCTTTTGTTTGACAGCCTGGAGCGGGGCCTGGCCTTGCTCCACGAAAGTGACGACCCGACCTTTACGGCGCTCCTGTTTCAGATCAGATTGCTGGGATTGACGGGGTTTCGCCCGCAGACCGATCATTGCGCCGCTTGTGGGAAGACGCATTTCGTCGGGGAGCCTCAATTTTCTCCGATCGCCGGAGGCCTCGTGTGTCTGACCTGTGCCGCCCGTCAACGAGTTCGATGCGTCGCATTTTCACGAGGCAGCCTGTTGTTTCTTCAACAAGCCATTCGGCTGGCGCCTACGGTGCTTACGCGGTTGCGAGCGGCGGGACAAGTGCGGAATGAGGTGGAGGAAGCGATTGAAGGGTATGTCACGGTTGTTGCCGGGAAACGGCTACCACCGGTTGACTTCCTATCGTCCGTATCGCCAGGATGAGTAGGATACAATGAGAGGTGAACGCATGACAGCCGCTGCTCTGGAGCCTCGAGATATGGAGTGGCTTGACAAGGGAGTGTTGGGAATCCAGTGGAGCGATGGCCACAAGGGGATTTATGCGGTTCGTTATCTCCGACAGCACTGTCCCTGCGCGGCCTGTGTCGATGAGTGGACAGGCGAGCGGCGTCTTAAGTCAGAGGATGTTCCGGTCTTGATCATGCTTCAGGACATCGAGTCGGTAGGACGCTACGCCTTTCAGTTCAAATGGAGCGACGGCCACGATACCGGCATTTATTCTTATGCCTTACTAAGGGAATTGTGTCAGTGCGACGTCTGTCAGCCGGTAAAACCAGTTGAGCCAAAATCCAGACGGCTCATGTGAGGTGAGGAGACAACGTGACCAACATGCTGACCCTGACGACCGCGATACGGTGCCTAGGTGGAGTGTTGGCGCTCGGATTGATCGTGGGTTGCAAGAGCCTGCCGACGCTGGAGCAGCAGGAGCGGCTGGTGCAAGCCAATAATCTGGTGCTGGATCAAATTACCACGAGGGCGGTCGTAAACGTTTGGGGAAAACCGCCGCTTTATCACAGTGAGTTCAGCCATTTTTTTGTCATGCCGGACTTCAGCGTGATTCCTCGATCGCGCGTGGCGACAGGAGAGGCGCCGAGGGAGTGGAAGGCCGGCGTGCATGCGGGCGAAGGAGTGTATTTCGCATACCCCGATCGCGGTTGGCTTCTGGTATTTCTCGATGATCGGCTTGTCTACAAGGAAGAACTCAAAGAAGAGGCGTTGCATGCTCTCGCCAAAACCTGGGCCTATGAAGATCGATTCAAGACCAGGCTTGACGAAGGTTCTCGACCCTAGGCCTTCCACTTAATACCTCGCATGATACCGGCATCAGCAGATGGTTTGAACATCGTAATGGCAGCCTCCGAGGCCGTTCCGTATGCCAAGACGGGTGGATTGGCCGACGTGGTCGGGGCGTTGGCGCTTGAGCTGACGAAGTTGGGGCATCACGTCACATTGGTGATGCCGGATTATCGAGGTCAAGCAATCGGAGAGTCTCGTCAACTGGCCATGCGACTCTCCATTCCAGTGGATGGAAAATCTGTCGACGTCACGGTGGACGAAGCGGACGTGCCGGTAACAGGCGCTTCACATCGGCTGAAAGTGCTGTTTGTGCGGTACGATCCCTTCTTTGATCGCCCAGGGCTCTACCAGCTGGATCATCACGACTATCCGGACAACCTAGAACGGTTTATCCTGTTCTGTCGCGCGGTCCTCGAAGTCGTACGTGGTTTGATCGTGGCTCGAGGGGAGCGGGTTGACGTGTTGCACTTGCACGATTGGCAGGCAGCCCTATGCGCGGTGTATCTGAAAGCGCTTCCTCACGAATATAAGGGACTTGATCAGCTGAAAGTGCTTTTGACTCTGCACAATATGGGATATCAAGGGATCTTCCCTGGGCAGCAGTTTGTGAAGACAGGGCTTCCTCCGTCGTTGTTTTCCCCGAGCGGGATCGAGTTCTACGGATCGATCAATTGTCTGAAAGGTGGCATCATTTTTTCAGATGTTGTTTCCACCGTGAGCCCTACCTATGCGAAGGAGATCATGACCGCAGAGTATGGGTGTGGTCTTGAAGGTGTCCTGGCCAGCCGCGCGGATGGTGTCAAAGGGATTATAAATGGCATCGATGTCGCTCTCTGGAATCCCGAGAGCGACCCCTACCTGCCGGCGCAGTATACGGTTGCTGATTTGTCGGGAAAGCAAGCGTGTAAGCGGGCGCTACAGCTGGAGCTTGGACTGCCGACTCGTGATGTTCCTTTATTGGCTGTGATCGGCCGGCTGACTTTTCAGAAGGGGTTCGATCTCTTGATGGATGTGATTCCTGAGCTCATGTCTTTAGACCTACACATCGTCGTGCTTGGTACAGGGGATCACCATTTGGAACAGCAATTTAGTGCGGTCAAATCCAGATATCCCGAGCGGATCGGCTTACATCTTGGTTTTAATGAAGGGATGGCGCATCGCATTGAAGCTGGCTCGGATATGTTGATCATGCCGTCTCGCTATGAGCCCTGTGGCTTAAGTCAACTCTATAGTCTGCGATATGGCACGATACCTATAGTGCGTCGTACCGGAGGCTTGGCGGATACCGTTGTTCCCTTTCGACCCTCAACGGTCAAAGCTGGATGTGCAACCGGCTTCCACTTTACTGACGCTTCGACGGACTCTCTCCTTTCGGCGCTCCTACTCTCGCTTCATGTGTACAAAGAACGGCAGACATGGCAATCCTTGATCCATACGGGGATGAAGGTCGATCTGTCGTGGGAACGATCGGCGAAACTATATGTAGATTTATATCGAGCGCTGCGGAGAGGAAAAGGGAATTAGCGAGCGTTAAAGGAAACGTTGACTCCATGCCCGAGTTTTGCCAGCAACGTCTTTGCCTTTAGGACGTAATAAGAGCTTTCTTCCTTATGGAACTTGATAACCGAAACCAGGAGATCATGAGCGATATCAGTCTGCCCTTGATTAAGGGCGAGCTCTCCGGTGTGTAGGGCGCACGCAGCTGCCATCGCTTCTACATCAACTGCTACCCGACTCGCTGGATTAGCGACTAGACGCTCAAGATGAGTCGGCAGCGGCAAGATGAATCCTTCGTTTGCATTTTCGATTTGGCTAGCTGAACGCAGTTGTGTCAGATCTGAAGTTGCCTGGGCTAAGTCAGAGGTTGATTTACAATCGGCATAGGTATTCCACAGTGACATGAAACCGCTATTTTTCAGTTCGATTAATGGGGATGAAGGACCGGTCGTACAACCGGAAGCAAGGACGACTGCCCCTAAAACCCCTACCATCAATCCCTTTGTGAGCATATCGCAGTTCATGTCTTTTATCCTCCGTACATGATAAACGATAATGCAAATGGTAGGCCATTCAGATGCCTCATGTAACTGTAATTAAAGTAAAGAGTATTTTCATTACCCATATCGTAGGAACGTGTCAATCTCGACTCACTGTTGTGCTATTAACACAGCTGGCAAGCTTGAAAATCGAGAAAGTTTTAGGGAGAGCGTCAAGAATTGAAGATGTGGACAAGAATTCCAGTGCGGGTGGTCGCGTTGGTCTTTCGCATGATGTGCTTAATGTGTTCTTTGACGGTCTGTTCAGTGATCAGGAGGGCATTAGCGATTTCTTTGTTGGTCCACCCCTTTGCCAGATGTTCAACAACTGACTGCTCGCGGTTGGTCAACTGAAAACGCTCTCGAGCATGTTCTGTATTGAGGTTTTGTTTTCGTCCCAACTCTTCCATGGTGACCACTAATCTGGCGTTTTGGACACCGCCTCGATCCGGTAAACCGAAGCCTCTCAGAAGAATCGGCTGATTTGGATCGCCGGTCACACGCTTGAGTTCGAATTGTTCCCAATCCTTGGCTTCTGTGCGTATGTGAAGAGCCTTGATAATTTCCGCACAAAGCTCCGTGAGGGCTGTTGGGAGCACACCATGCGCTGAAATCATGGTGGTTCTTCCATGCTCGACGGCGTTGATCTTCTTGGCGAGCTCTGTAGCTTGTCGATTCATATGGAGAAGTTGCATAGATGCCGACAGCACCACTATCCCAGACCCTGCCCTCTGATCAGCAAGAGCATCTGTTTGATCAATACCTTTAACTGCTTCTGGCATAGACGTTAGGACATCACAAGATTATCGGAAAGTTACTGCAGTATAGAGCCTCGACAACAAATAGCTCAGCTTGACCGCAAACAAGCTCAGGTTTGTACAGGAATAGTACCTAACCCTTTCGGGGGAGTCAATATATACCTTTGAGAATGCAGCCTACGTCATCGGTATTGTTGATTGTGTGAGCGATACATATATTCCACAAAGAATTTGATGTCAGGTTAGGGAGGAACTAGTTTGAGCACAGTCTTGCTGATGTCGGAATAGCGTATATGCGGCTTAAGACCATGAACCAAATGGAAAAAGTCGTGCAATGATTTCTTACGAGGGGAGGATGTGGACGTGATGCCAATGGAATGGGAGTGGCCGATAAGAGATAGCTATGAAAACCATAGTGAGCGGGCGGCACTGCTGAGGCCAATTCTTTATGAGATGACCTCGCCAGAGACAGGGAATGGCAATCTTGCTAAAGGGGGGAAAGCGTTATCGCTGAATATTAGTAGTGGAGGCATGTTAGTTCTTATGGATCAAGCCCCTAATATTGAGCAAGTATTGAAGGTCTACGTGCCGACACCCATAACGATCGCTGACACGCCAACGCTTGCTGAAGTGCGCTGGACAAGAAAGCTTCCGATTGGGAATTCAAGCAGCCATGTCACCTATTTCGTAGGACTTAAATTCATGTTCTAGCTTTCTTGTATACACTGGCTGGATGTATCGATACGAGATCGACAAGACGATCCATTTCATAGTGGATTCTTGCTTAAGGTTTGAAGGGTTTTTGTGAACTAAAGAGTTTTTGTAGTGAGTTGACACGCGGTTCGTAGTTCATTAGAAGATTAAGAGCCGGTTGATACCGGGACTGCGGTAGCTTTGCTGAAGCCTTAGATCGCGCAAGGATAGGCATGATCTAAAAGGGCGACTTTTTTCAGATGGATTGAGATGCCATGAGATACAATGGTATGTACTTAGTACGAAGTCAAACCATGACAGGTAAGCCGAGCAAAATATCCGCCGCCGCTGGGGAGTGAAGTGTTTCTTGCTACTGTTGCAAGAACAGAGGGGTATTCGACTCAAGGTAAGAACTGCAAATGCCCTGTTCTTGTTGCGGTACCTATTTCTTTCGGATCAATCCACTCGAACGAGCTTTCGACGAATAGTTCCCTTCCAAGTGTTGGAGCCTGACGCAAGGAGGATCATGAATATGAAGGCAGTGATTCTTGCCGGAGGATGGGGGACTCGACTTTCCGAAGAGACCACCCTGCGACCGAAACCTATGGTGGAAATCGGTGGGAAGCCGATCTTGTGGCATATTATGAAGATTTATGCCGCTCACGGGATAAAGGAGTTTGTGATCGGTCTTGGCTACAAGGGAGAGATGATCAAAGACTACTTCCTCAATTTCTATGCGTTCAATAAAGATATTTCAGTCGATCTTGAGAGTGGAAAGACGACGATTCATGACGGAAAGCGGCACGAAGACTGGAAAGTGCATCTCATCGATACTGGCTTGCATACTCAGACGGGAGGTCGGCTTAAACAACTGAAAAAATGGATCGGCGAGAATGAAACGTTTCTGTTCACATATGGAGATGGAGTTTCAGATGTCGACGTTCAAGCCACCATTAAGTTCCACAAGTCTCACGGAAAGTTAGCCACAGTCACGTCTGTCCTGCCTCCTTCTAGGTTCGGTCGGCTTGTATTCGATCATGATCACATTGTCGACTTCAGGGAGAAACCTCATGGCGAGGAAGGTTGGATCAATGGTGGTTTCTATGTCCTCGAGTCTAAAGCCATTGATTACATTAAAGATGATGAGACCGTGTGGGAAAAGGATCCTATCCAACAGCTCACGAAAGATAATCAATTGATGGGCTTTCGGCATGATCGGTTCTGGTCTTGTATGGATACACTGAAGGAGAAGAATTACTTGGAGGAGCTTTGGCAGTCATCAAAGGCTCCCTGGAAGGTATGGTAAGATCATAAGCTTTTAGACCGGTTCCAAATCATTTCGCATCCCTATCATTGTTCAAAATTGGTGAGTAATTCCGGTGGCCTTCCTGCTGCAGTCATATCAAACAGCGAAAGGTTAGAGTCGATTTAGTCTTGAGAGTGTCTGGTATTCCGATAATTCCGTACGTGCTCAGATTGTGTCTTTGGTAAACAGGGCGGCCAAATTGGGGGGAAGTATGAAAATTCTAGTGACAGGCAACATGGGCTATGTCGGCCCACTGGTGCTGCGTCGGTTGCGAGAGTCCCATCCGCAAGCAACACTCATCGGTTACGATATGGGTTACTTTGCGCATTGTTTAACGGGTGCCTCGCGACTCCCCGAAAGTCGAGCCGATCTACAATATTTTGGGGATATACGACAGGTTTCTGAGCAGATCCTGCAAGGAATCGACGCCATCGTACATCTCTGTGCCATCTCGAACGATCCTATGGGCGCCTCGTTTGAAAAGGTTACCCTAGATATAAACCATCGGGCCAGTGTCGATCTTGCCGGGAAGGCAAAGCGAGCAGGCGTGAAGAAGTTTATATTCGCATCGAGCTGCAGTGTGTACGGATTTGCCGAAGGTGGCCCTCGCCGCGAAGAGGATGCACTGAATCCTCTTACGGCCTATGCGAAATCGAAAGTTCAGACTGAACATGACTTGGCATCACTTGCATCAGAAAATTTCACGGCGACCTGCCTCCGGTTTGCTACAGCGTGCGGCATGAGCGATCGGTTGCGATTGGATCTTGTGTTGAATGATTTTGTGGCCGGCGCGCTTGCTTCAAAGCGCATCAATATCTTAAGCGATGGGACACCATGGCGCCCACTGATTCACGTCAAAGATATGGCGAGAGCAATCGATTGGGCTGTGCAGCGAGACCGTCGAGACGGCGGATCCTTTCTCACGATCAACGTGGGAAGCGACGCTTGGAATTATCAGGTAAAGGATTTGGCGGCCGCTGTGGCCCATCTCATTCCGAACGTAGAGGTGTCGATCAACAAAGACGCGCAACCGGATAAGCGCTCATATCGAGTGAATTTTGACAAGTTCACCAAGCTTGGGCAAGGCTTTCTCCCTATGGTCGACCTTCACGGTGCTGTGGAGGATCTCCGTGATGGACTCATGGGCATGCAGTTTCGTGACCACGAGTTCCGGACGGGTGAGTTGATACGACTCGTCACATTAAAGCGACTGCGGGAGAGTGGACAGCTAACAGACAACCTGGTGTGGAAAGAGCAAAGTAATGTGTGAGGGCACGGTTGGTTGTCACACCCCCTGTCGAGTACCGCGCATCATCCTTTGCCGGTAGGAGGACATATCAGCATGGGGCAATCAGGGTGTCGGTCTTGCAGTGCGACGCTTGAGCGTACGTTCGTTGATCTTGGCATGTCTCCGTTGGCCAATTCCTACATTAAGCCTGACCAATTGGACCAGATGGAGCCCTTCTATCCATTGCATGTCTACGTGTGCGAGAAATGTTTGTTGGTTCAGTTGAAGCAATTCTCAACGCCGCACGATATTTTTTCCGACTACGCGTATTTTTCGTCATTTTCAGATTCCTGGCTTGCACACGCGAAGGCCTATGTCGACATGATCGTGGGCCGATTCGGATTGGATCGCAGCTCCAAAGTAGTGGAGATCGCCAGCAACGACGGATATCTTTTACGGAACTTCGTGTCACGGGGGATCTCCGTGCTGGGAGTCGAACCTGCTTCCAATATCGCTGAGGTGGCGAAGCAGAAGGGGATCCCTACGAAGGTGGCCTTCTTCGGAGAGAGCACGGCCCGGGATGTAGCGGCCGACGGATGGGCTGCCGATCTGATCATCGGGAACAATGTGCTGGCCCATGTTCCGGATCTGAATGATTTCGTGAGGGGCCTCAAGGTGCTGCTGAAACCCACGGGCCTGATTACCATGGAATTTCCTCATTTGCTGCAGCTGATGCAACAGAACCAGTTTGATACCATTTATCATGAACACTTTTCCTATTTTTCTTTCTTGGCGGTCGAACAGGTGTTTGCTCGTCATGGAATGACGCTGTTCGATGTAGAAGAACTCTCAACTCATGGTGGGTCTTTGCGAATCTATGCATGCCACCATGACGATACGTCCAAGCCTGTGCAGGCGCGAGCAAAGGAACTGAAGTCGCGAGAAGAAACCGCCGGATTTGGCCAACTGTCTCACTATCTGTCGTTCGGTCCGCGAGTTGAGGCGACGAAGAGGAAGTTGCTGTCCTTTCTCATTTCTGCGAAACAGGAGGGCAAGCACGTTGTAGGGTATGGGGCTCCTGCAAAGGGGAACACGCTGCTCAACTATTGCGGGGTTCGGACGGACCTCATTGACTATACGGTAGACCGGAGCCCACATAAGCAAGGGCATTTTCTCCCCGGCGTCCATGTCCCGATCTATAAGCCGGAACGAGTGCGTGACACACGTCCTGACTATCTTCTGATCCTGCCCTGGAACATTCGAGAAGAAGTCATGGAACAGATGAGCTATGTTCGGGAGTGGGGAGGAAAGTTTGTCGTTCCGATTCCTGAAGTGCAAGTGTACTCATGATTTTCACAGAAACCACCCTTAAAGGGGTATTTTTGATCGATTCTGAGCCGGTGCGAGATGAACGGGGAATGTTCATGAGAACCTGGTGCCAACGGGAGTTTGAGGCGCATGGGATCTCGACCAGGTGGGTGCAGTCAAGTGTTTCAGTGAACAGCCAGAAAGGCACCATGCGAGGGCTTCACTATAAAACAAATGAGGAAGTGAGGTTGGTTCGTTGCACGGCCGGAGCCATCTACGATGTCATCGTCGACTTACGACCTGCATCACCGACGTACTGTCAGTATGTCGGAGTAACACTCTCGGCGGACAATCACAGGGCTGTCTATGTTCCGGAACATTGTGCCCATGGGTTTCTCACCCTCGAACACGATAGCCAAGTGCTGTACTACATGTCGGAGTTCTATATGCTTGCGAAGGAGGGAGGATTTCGCTGGGATGATCCTGTCTTCAAGATTGTCTGGCCTGCACCCATTTTGATCATGTCGGAGAAAGATCGAACGTGGCCACCATTTCACAAGGATCATGCACTGCCATCATGACCGCTGCCGGCCCCAAAGAAGCATCAAGCGGTGAAGAGTTAGGTAAAGAGTTGCATGCCTTCATGGCGGAGCTTTATCCAATATGTCGAAGTATTACCGGTGAGGGGGTCAGAGAAACACTTCGAGCGATCCAGAAGCGTGTTTCGCTTGAAATGAATGAGGTTCCTAGCGGAACCAAAGTGTTTGATTGGACGGTTCCGTTGGAGTGGAACGTCGCCGATGCCTATGTTATGAGCCGTGAGGGGAAGCGAGTCATTGATTTCAAAGCGCACAATTTGCATCTGATGAGCTACAGTTCGCCCATCAGGAAGAAGATGCCGTTGGCGGACCTCAGACCCCATTTATTCACGCTGCCGGATCATCCCGAATGGATTCCTTACCGAACATCCTATTACAAGGAAAACTGGGGCTTTTGCCTTCGGCAGGCAGATCTCGAACGACTGTCCGATGATGACTATGAGGTTGTCATCGACTCGAATCTTCAGTCTGGTTCTCTCACATATGGCGAGGCCTATTTGCCGGGCGAAACTTCGGATGAGATTCTCGTGTCATGTCATGTCTGTCATCCGGCTATGTGCAACGATAATTTGTCGGGCATTACGGTGGCTGTGAAGTTGGCGGAAACGATGGCGACGCGCCCAAGACGATATTCGTACCGTTTTCTCTTTATTCCTGGAACCATTGGGTCGATTACCTGGTTGGCTCAGAATGAACAGACGGTGTCTCGCATCAAGCACGGGCTCGTCTTGACGGGGGTAGGTGATGCGGGGAACATCACTTACAAGAAGAGTCGTCAGGGCAATGCGGAGATCGATCGGGCGATGGCGCATGTGCTGAGACATTCAGGAGAGGACCATACCATCATCGATTTTTTCCCCTATGGGTATGATGAACGGCAGTATTGTTCTCCGGGGTTTGATCTGCCTGTCGGATGTTTTATGAGAACCGTACATGGCCAATATCCGGAGTATCACTCCTCTGCGGATGATCTGGACTTTGTGAAGCCGGACTCCCTTGCACGGTCGTATGCCAGATGTCTAGAGGTGTTCGATCTCCTGGAAGGAAATCGAACCTATCTCAATCAAAATCCGAAATGCGAACCCCAGTTAGGTCGACGAGGGCTGTATCGTGCTGTTGCCGGTCAACAAGAAAAACAATGGACTGAATTGGCTCTCTTCTGGGTGTTGAACGCATCCGATGGGCGCCATGCTCTGCTCGATATCGCCGAGCGCGCAGACCTTTCGTTCGGCAAGATTGTATCTGCAGCTGAAGCGCTCTTAGAAGTTGGTCTCTTGAAGGAATGTCGGAGGCCGGGAAACACGGAAGTGGAGAAGCGATTATGAACACTGTGTATTATGACCCTCCATTCTCGGACGAACGACGCCGCGAAGAGTTATATCGAGGCCAGTTGCTTGTATATTCTCCGAAGAAGAGTACGCTCGCGTTTATCGAATTTGCCAGGAAATTGATCGAGGAAGCCTTTGCCCCATACGACCCGGAGACCGCTCAACGACACCTTCCCGTTGAGCAGTATGCCGATCTCCTCGGGAAGCTGAAACCCACTTTCATCCATCATTCCGAATCAAAAGCGCTCATGCGCGACATTTTTGACGAGATGGGCTGTGATCTTGACAAGACATATTTTGATGTGCCGAAGATGCGAAGCTCTACCAGCGATAATTATCTCACGACGGGAATTGCTTATGCCTGGCATCCACATCGAGATACGTGGTATTCCGCGCCTCCTTGTCAGATCAATTGGTGGATCCCGATCTATGATATTCAGTCGAACAATGCCATGGCTTTTCATCCCCAGTATTGGAACGCTCCGGTAAAAAATAGCTCCAAGGGGTATAATTACTATGTTTGGAATCAGCAAAATCGCGGAACACATGTCGCCAAGTTCCTCAAAGAAGACCCCAGGCCGCTACCGAAGCCGACTGAATCGCTGGTGCTTGATCCTCAGATCCGCCTCATTGTGCCGGCTGGAGGCATCATTTTGTTTTCGGCAGCCCAAATGCACTCGAGTGTGCCCAATACTTCCGGGAAAACTCGGTTCAGCATCGATTTTCGTGTGGTGAACCTTGATGATGTGGCAGGCAGGAAAGGCGCTCCTCGGATAGATGAAGAGTGCACCGGAACTACCATGAGGGATTATTTGAGAGCGAGCGATCTCTCCCATATCCCCGATGATCTTGTGTCACTCTATGATGACGAAACTGCCGATGCCGGTGTGCTTACCTATCAACATACAGCAGAACACGGCGCATGATGTCTGTGAAGTTTGATTGCAGATGATCAATGAGAGGTAGGATCGCTCAGCAAAAGGAAGTGGTGGCGGTGCTTCCAGCGGCCGGCAGATCTCTTCGATTGGCTCCGCTTCCCTGCAGCAAGGAAGTCTTTCCTGTCGGCTTTGGTTCTATCCCCGGGCTCCAGGGGACGCGTCCCAAGGTGGTGAGTCACTATCTGTTGGAATGCCTCAGGAAATCAGGGGTTCGGAAGGGCTATGTCGTCATTCGGCAAGGGAAATGGGATATTCCGGCATACTGGGGAGATGGGGGAATGCTCGGGATGGACCTTGCCTATGTGGTCATTGAAGGGTCGAGTGGCCCACCTGATACGATCGATCGGGCGTACCCCTTTATCAAGGATAAGGTCGTGGCGTTTGGGTTTCCGGACATTATTTTTCATCCGCACGATGTATTTGCCAAATTACTGACCCGACTCGATCGACCTGGGGTTGATGTCGTGTTAGCGCTGTTTCCGGCACATGATCCCAAGGCGATGGATATGGTCGAGGTTGATGAAGATCTCCGCGTCCGCGCGATTCATCTCAAGCCGAAGACGACACGACTGCGGTATGCCTGGTTATGTGCGGTGTGGACGCCGGTGTTTACGGAATTTTTGCACCAGTTTCTGTCCGGAGTGAAGAGAGGGCACGGCGCAGGAGTCATCGGGAATCGCAAGATTGACCCTCAAGGAGACATTCCCGTGGGCCTTGTGCTGAAGAAAGCGGTGCAGGCCAAACTCACTATTGAAGGCGAGATGTTCCCATTAGGGTCGTACATCGATGTCGGGATCCCTCAGCACCTGGTCAGAGCCGTGAAAACCCACTCATGACTCTGGTGAGGACTGCAGCGCATGAAGGTGAAACGATGAATTTTAAGAAGTCAAAGGCATTGCAACCGCGCGCGCATGCCCTTATCCCAGGCGGTTGCCATACCTATGCTAAAGGTGACGACCAATACCCGGACCAAGCTCCTGGGTTCCTCGTTAAAGGGCGTGGATGCCATGTCTGGGACATCGATGGAAATGAGTTCATTGAATACAACATGGGGCTTCGCTCCGTGACCCTGGGCTATGCGGAGGAACGGATACTCAACGTCGCCCACAAGCATATGTTGGAGGGCAATCATTTCACCAGGCCTTCGCCGATTGAGGTTGAATGCGCGGAGGAAATGCTCAGCATCATTGAGGGCGCTGAAATGGTGAAATTCGGAAAGAATGGGTCCGACGTGACGAGCGCGGCGATTCGACTCTCTCGTGCATACACGGGGCGAGACCTCGTCGCCGTGTGTGCGGACCACCCATTCTTTTCCGTAGACGATTGGTTTATTGGAGCCACGGCGATGCCCGCAGGTATCCCCAAGGCTGTTCAAGAGTTAACGCTCAAGTTCAATTATAATTCCATAGAAAGCATTCAGGCGTTGTTTCGGCAGTATCCGGGCCAGATTGCCTGTCTCATCATGGAACCTGAAAAAGAGACGGCACCGGTCGATGACTTTCTGCATGCAGCTCAGGATCTCTGTAGAGACAACGGCACGGTTTTTATCCTTGACGAAATGATTTGCGGGTTTCGGTGGCACCTTGGCGGCGGGCAACGCTATCATCGGATCGTTCCGGACTTATCGACGTTCGGCAAGGCTCTAGGGAACAGTTTTGCTGTTTCTGCGCTTGTGGGCAAACGAGAGCTTATGAAACGAGGAGGGTTGGACCACGAGGCGGAGCGAGTCTTCTTATTGTCGCTTACGCATGGGGGGGAGACTTTTGCGCTGGCGGCCGCGAAGGAAGTCATTCAGATCTATAAACGGGAACCTGTGATTGAAAGAATGTGGAGTGCGGGCAGGCGTCTGGAGCAAGGACTTCAAAAGTCCATCGACGAGCATCATCTGGGAGAATACTTCAAGGTTGTGGGGAAGCCATGCGCGCTCGTGTACGCAACCTTGGATGCTGAAAAGAGACCATCCCAATCCTTCAGAACGCTCTTTCTCCAGGAGACGATCAAACGAGGGATACTTGCGCCATCATTCGTCGTGAGCTATTGTCATACGGATGCGGATATCGACAGAACAGTCGACGCGGTTCATGATGCGTTACGGATTTATCGCCGAGCCTTAAATGAAGGTATAGACAAGTATCTCATCGGTCGTTCCGTGAAGCCGGCATTCCGACGCTATGCCTAGGTTATAGAAGCAGGATTCGTGGCCGACTTCTCGAGGAAGGAATCAAGGTTATGCAATACATCTTGCGGTTTCTGATCATCTCGCTGGTGTTGGTGGTAAGCTCGGGCTCCGGGTTCTGTGATTCGGGGGTGGTTAAGCCGGATGCCGGTAAATTGCCGGCAGATATTCCCCCTCCATTGCCTGCCACGACAACGCAGACCGAGAAAGCAATCAGTCAAGCGATGATGGATAAGCTATCGAATGCGGTCAGCAGTGAATATGTGATCGGCGCCGAAGATGTACTGGACATTACCGTCTGGAGGAATCCGGATCTGTCAAGACAAGTGCAAGTACGTCCCGATGGACGATTTTCAATGCCGATCATTCGCGACGTGATGGCCGTCGGGAAAACGCCCAATAAATTGGCCGAAGAAATGACGAACAAGCTCAAGGAATATGTCCAAAACCCGGTTGTGGCTGTGACCTTGAAGGAAGTCAATAGTTCCAATATCTTCCTGCTCGGTGAAGTCGCTCATCCCGGCAAGTATCCGCTCAAGAGCAAAACGACGCTGTTGCAAGCGATTACGATTGCAGGCGGATTCAAGGATACTGCGGCAAGAAATCAGATCGTCATTTTTCGGTTTACGGATACGGCCCCCGGCTTGAAGCGGTTCACTGCGAGCTACGACGATATCGTGCTTCGCAGTGGAATCACGGATAATTTCGAACTGAAGCCCGGTGATACCCTTGTAGTGCCAAGTGAGTCAATGGTGGTTTTCCCTGGTCGGTAGGGAAGGCCGGAAAGGATTGCTGTGGACGACTACACGCCATGGACAAGGATACCCGGACGGAATCCTCTTGTGTCAAGGACCCTGTCGATCGGCCTCGTGTTGTGCTCCATTGTGGCTCAAATCGGCTGCCATGGGCCGGTGACATCCAGGGAATACAGGGCATCCGATGTGCCGACAGAGTTTCTGCTCGGCTCTGAGGACCAGATCGAGATCAATGTCTGGAAAAATCCGGATTTGTCCAGGATCACGTTGATACGGCCGGATGGCTATGTCTCTATGCCGATCATAGGCGACGTGCAAGCAGCCGGCCTCACGGCAGAGGCGCTCGCCGCGCAGATTACTGAGCGTCTCAAGGGTTACATCCAGAACCCTTCGGTATCGGTGAACGTCAAGGAACTCAACAGTTATGCCGTGTTTGTGTTGGGTGAGGTTACCAAGCCGGGAAAGTATCAGCTCAAGTCCTACGTAACTGTGCTACAAGCTATTTCGATGGCCGGCGGCTTTACCAACTATGCCAGCAAGAACCGACTACAAGTCGTGCGGGTAATTGAAAGCCCTGGTCACAAACGTCAGGAAATCCACATTCCGCTACGTTATGATGATCTCGTCAGCGGGCGTGGTGAACCAGGCAACATTGTGTTGGCCTCCGGGGACACGCTTGTCGTGCCGTGACGGAATCATGCAGGGTGTCCGACACACTATTGGCTCTGTTTCTTCAAAATCCACACATGTGGTATAAGGCGGGTGGATCGGTTACCGGCTGATCTTCATCCGTTTGTAGCTACTTCTGAAAAGGAGTGTGGTGACTCTATTGTGGTGTTGTAGACGGCTCAAGATCAGACCATTGCTTAGGTTCGCAGTTGCGGCTGTGCTTATCTGGGGGGCGTTGCCCTCAGTGTCAGTTTATGCGGAGACTAAGATCGTTCCCTGGGGTTCGGTGAGGGAACGATATGATAGCAATGTATGGCGCAGACCAAAGGACCTCCTAAGGGACGCCCAGGGGAATGCCCCGCAGCTCCATGATTTTGTGACGACTGTGAACGGTGGGCTAGCCCTGCGGCACGAGAGTCGTGACATTGAAGCTGACCTGCAGGTGGGGGGGAACTATAATAAGTTTGTGACCAATACGGACTTGGACTTTTTTGGCGCGAATCTCAACGGCACTGTTGGCTTGGATCGATGGGTTGATCAGTATGTCAGAGGAGCGCGGTTGGGCGTCACGCAGAACTTGATATATACGCCCGAGCAATCTTTTGGGAGATCGGCGGCGGTTGATGACTTCGAGGGGGGTCTCCTAACCTTTCGGCGGAGCAGGCTTCTGAACACAACAGCCTTCAATGGGAGCTACCCTCTGTCCCGAGATGCTTCTTTGGAAGGTGGGTACACATTCGGCCTTCGGAGGGTGACTCGTGGCACCGACGGCGGGGTTGAAGCCATCGCCACCTTCTTTAACACGATGACTCACACCTGGTTTGGAGGACCCCGATATAACCTCACGCGAAACGACAGCGTGGCCGCCTTGTATCGACAGACCTTTTTTACCCAAGAACGGTCTGAAGGCGGCAGGACATTCAGTGGCAATATCATCACGCTCGAAGGTGACTATACGAAGGTATTCCCGGAGTGGACGTTCACTGTCCGCGGAGGCGTCACCTTTGTTGAACCAGTTGGGCGGACGTTCCCGTCTGGTTCTATCCACGTCACAACCAAACCGGAGCGGGATACTGTCCTCGATCTGACGCTTTCACGGGACGCCAAACCGTCATTCTTTTTACAGGGAGGATCGCGGATCAACAATCGTGCGCAGGCGAGCATCAGACATCGAATTTATGAGCGACTCAGTGTCAGCGGGAGTGGTGGGTATGCCCTTAGTCAATTTTTCCCCAATACAGATGCTCAATTTCAGATTGTCACTGGAGCATCGAGGCTTGAGTATAAGTTGACGAGGAACATCAGCGGAGAGCTCTTTTATATGTTCAACCACGTTTCTACCGAGGGAACGGCACTTGAGTACCAGGTCTCACGCCATCAAGTAGGATTTATGCTGTCGGTAATGTTGGAATCGTTAGGAGAATCGCTCGGATTCGACTAGGTGATGGGAGTTAAGCCACGGATGCATATGGCTCAATCAAAATCGATCATAAATTCACCCACGCAGAAGTTGATTATCGAGAAGCGAAGCGGGCTATTGAGGATCGATTGGGCTGAACTCTGGGAGTACCGGGAGTTGCTGTATACATTGGTTGAACGGGAAATCAAGGTTCGGTATAAGCAAACGGCTATCGGGGTAAGCTGGGTCCTTCTACAGCCCTTAATTGCGATGCTGATTTTTACCGCGATATTCGGACGGATGGCCAAGATGCCGTCCGATGGCATCTGGTATCCTGCGTTCATACTGACCGCTCTGCTTCCTTGGGCGTATTTTTCCCAAGCCATTACTCGCTCAGGGACGAGTCTTGTCACTAGTGCGAATTTGGTCACCAAGGTCTATTTCCCCAGGATGCTGCTGCCTCTTTCAGCGGTTGTTTCACCGTTGATCGACTTTCTGTTGGCGATGGGGTTGTTGTTTGGACTGCTCATGTATGCAGGAATTCCTCTCACCTGGAAAGTCCTCACACTGCCGGCATTCGTCCTGATCGCCATGCTGACGGCCACGGGGGTCGGCCTGTTTGTTTCCGCAACCAACGTCAAGTATCGAGATGTAGGTCATGCCATTCCCTTTGTAGTTCAGATCTGGATGTTTGTCTCACCGATTGTCTATCCTGTCAGCCTCGTGCCGGAGCGCTGGAAGTTGCTCTATGGTCTCAATCCGATGGCTGGGGTCATTGAAGGTTTTCGTTGGGCATTGTTGGGGAAAAGCGCTCCGGATCCATTGATGATGGGGGCAAGTATTATCATGGTAATCGTCGTGCTGATCGGGGGAGTTGTCTATTTTCGACAGATGGAACGAGAATTTGCCGATATCATTTAATGGCCCGCGGTTTTGCGTCTATTCCGGCGATTGTATTGGTTGCGATTCCTCAAGTCATGCTGGGGTAGACCGTCAGAAAAAGTTTGGGAATACTTGAATGAGTGAAATTGCCGTGCAAGTAGACAGCCTCTCCAAGCGCTACATCATCGGAGCGCGGCGAGAGAAGTATGCCACATTGCGCGATCGCCTTGTGTCGGGCGCGAGTCGCTTATTCGGTCGTGGCACAGAGGCGGAAACCGATGCCACCAATGCCATGTGGGCGTTGAAGGACGTCTCCTTTAGTGTCAAACAGGGTGAGGTGGTGGGGATTATCGGCCGCAACGGTGCTGGGAAAAGCACGCTTCTCAAGCTGCTGTCGAGGATCACCTCACCGACTCATGGGCGTATTGAGATCACGGGTCGTGTCTCTTCACTCTTGGAAGTAGGGACTGGCTTTCACGCGGAACTGACTGGGCGCGAGAATGTGTATCTCAACGGAACGATCTTGGGAATGAAGCGCGCCGAGGTCACCCAAAAGTTCGACGAGATCGTGGCGTTTGCCGGAGTGGAACAGTTCATCGATACGCCTGTCAAACGGTATTCCAGCGGGATGTATCTGCGGTTGGCGTTTGCTGTCGCGGCCCACTTGCAACCGGAAATTTTAATCGTCGATGAGGTGCTGGCGGTCGGGGATGCAGACTTTCAGAAGAAGTGCTTAGGCAAAATGGAAGGAGTGGCCGATCAAGGACGGACGATTTTCTTCGTCAGCCACAACATGCAGGCCATTACACGGCTGTGCAAACGGGTGATCTATTTGGAAGATGGGCAACTGCGTCTTGACGGATCCCCACATGACGTCGTGAAAACATACCTCCATTCAGGCCTTGGCACGATGGCGGTGCGAGAATGGTCGGACCCGGTGAAGGCGCCCAGCAGTCGCACCGCCCGGTTATGGGCGGTGCGCGTGCGAAACGAAGAGGGGCAGTACACCGATCAGATCGATATTCGGAAACCTGTCGGAATTGAGATCGAGTATGAGGTTCTCCAACCTGGTCGTAAGTTCAGGGGAGCGATAGATGTCTATAATGAGGAGGCGGTGTTGTTGTTTGTGGCTCATGAAGCGGATCCTGCGTGGAGAGGACGTATTCGACCACCCGGCCGTTACCGGAGTATCGCTTGGATTCCAGGAAATTACCTTGCTGAAGGAACCATGATTGTCAATGTGAGCCTTGACGCGGTAGAGCCGCTCGACTACCTCTTTAAAGTACGTCAGGCTGTCGCCTTTCATGTAGTGGATACGACTGATGGTGACTCGGCACGTGGCAACTATGCAGGGCCATTTCCAGGCTTGGTAAGGCCGCTGTTGAAGTGGAGCAATGAGCAAGATCTCAGTACTACTCAAGGGAAGCAGTCGGTGAGCGGCGTCACTTGAGCGCCCTGTTCCTCTCCATATGCTCAAGGAAAAGTTAAGATGGTATTGGCCGCGTTTGTGGATGAGATTGTCCGGCTTTCCATGTATTGGTCGAATCGTAACTCGCCTTGCTCTGATAGGAATGCCGCCATTCCTCAAACGGACTGCTCTGGCAGGGATGACCCCAAGGGGGTTTATTTCCCCCAGCGCTAGGGTACATGGTTCCACAATCAAATGGGGGATGCATGTATTCATCGATGATCGCGTGCTTATTTACCAAGAACCGGGTTGTGGACCAGTGGAGCTTGGCGATCGCGTGAAGGTGTTTGAAGATACCCATATTATGGTGGGGCCGGAAGGAGGTGTCTCCATCGGCTCCGGCACCAGTATTCACCGGGGATGTCAGATTGATTCCTACAAGGCGCCGATATGGGTCGGCTGCGGAGTAGAAATCGCAGCGCGCTGCGATTTCCAATCCTTCGATCACGGGATCACCCCAAACGTACCAATTGCAAAGCAACCGCTCACAACTAAAGGGCCGATCATTATTGAAGATGGTGCTTGGCTTGGATACGGAGTTATTGTCCTATCTGGTGTTCGTATTGGGAAAGGCGCCGTTATTGGAGCCGGTTCAGTCGTAACGAAGGATGTGCCTGCAGGTTCCGTGGCAGTTGGCGTACCGGCGCGCGTGGTTCGGATGCGCTCAGATACTGAGGAGAGTATAGATGCCGAGTGATTTTCAAGAGCACGGAATGAAGATATGTGCGGATAGCCGGAGAACAAAGATTTGGGGCAAATAACCATGCATGCGGGCTGAGGCACAGTTAGGGAACGTTTGATTTATTCTTCCTACGCTATAGTCAAGGCTGACGCGGCGCAGCAACAAATGTTTGCGGAAGTCACGTTTGAACGGTATCGTAAGTCCACCCGCCGCGAGCGATTCCTCGATGAGAGAAATCGCGTCGTGTCATGGCGAATTGGTCGCCGCAATTGCGCCGTTCTATCTCAAGGCCGGATCGGACTGGACGTCCTCACGCAATTTGAGAGCCTACTGCTGAGTGTCAGAGGGACAAGCATGCGTACATTATCGCTGGAACGGGGTGGAGGGGCAGGTGAATAAGTCTGGGAGAGTCGAGGGAGAAATTCTGCACCCATTGGGGAACGCGCTCTATCGCAATCAGTTCGTACTCGGCCCCTATTTTATCGATGAGTTTCCATACTGGGGGAAAACGAAAATCAGGAATTCGATGTGCCTAACGACGCATCCAGATTTGAATGTGTATCAAGCAACTCATGAGAATAGGACGATAACATTGATAGGGTATATCCTCGATCCGGATAATCCAAGGGCCTATGATAGAGATATAGTCAATGGCTTGATGAGTGAAGTTTCAAATTTCGATAGGTTCCTCGATCGAAGTGATAAATTCGGCGGTCGGTGGATATTGATCGTGGATGATCGAACGCACATAAGACTTTTTCATGATGCGGTTGGACTGCGTCAAGTGTTTTATACAGATGCAGACCACGCTTCAGATCTGTGGTGTGCGTCACAACCAGGAATGATTGCGGAACGATTAAAGTTGGAAATGGATCCGAGCGCGAGTAACTTCATCAACTCATTCAAACAAAGGAACCGAGAGTATTGGTGGCCTGGGGATAGTTGCCCGTATAAAGAAATACGGCATTTGCCGCCCAATCATTATTTGAACCTCGAAACTGGTTCAAGCTGTAGATATTGGCCTAATAGGCCACTAGAAAAGTTGCCGCTTGAAGAGGTTGCAGAGAAAACCGCCAAAACCTTACGAGGATTAATGGAAAGTGCCTCGACTCGATATGAGTTGGCGGTTTCGCTTACGGCTGGATGGGATACTAGAATGCTATTAGCGGCCTCTAAGGATATTCGCGATAAAGTTTCTTATGTCACTGTAAGACAAGTAGGGATGCCTGGCAACCATGCAGATATTATAGTTTCTTCCATCCTTGTATCTAAATTTGGATTGAGGCATGACATTGTGGAGGCTCCTGCCGCGATGGATGCGGAATTCGCCCAGACTTTTAAGAAACATGCGTCTTTTGCCCATGAAAAATGGGGACCGGATGCACAGGCCATTATGAAATATAACTCACAGGGTAGAGTCGCAGTGGGGGGAAGCGCATCAGAAGTTGCAAGATGTTTTTACCGGCCAATATCTGATGGACAGATAACTCCTCAGGTACTCTCATCTCTTGTGATGGGTAATGATGTATTTGCAGTGAGATCTTTTGAAAAATGGTTGAATGGAACCAGTGATATATTCAACTACAACATGTTCGATCTATTTTACTGGGAACAAAGATGTGGTAACTGGCTTGCTATGTCCCAATTGGAATTTGATATCGCGTGGAAAGACATTTTTACCCCTTTTAATTGCAGAGAGTTGTTAGTCAATATGCTAGCCACAGAGGAAAAATATAGGAAGCCACCTAAATATGAGTTATATCGGGAAGTCATGGCACGGCTATGGCCGGAAGTTCTAAGTGTTCCGATCAATCCTCACAAGAGAAAGAGTCTGGGCGGCTTGCTCAAGTCATTTTTGAAGACTCAATTGCGGCGCTATACCCCAGATTTCGTTAAGAGGGCGCTAAGTTAGTCGGAGGTTCTCACCCAGTAAAAGCAGGGGTGCGCGTATCCGGCTCCACTTATATTGAGACTACCTCTAAGACATGGGATCCTCGTTTCGAGAAACGAAGCCAACTACTTGCTCACCCATGTCGACTAGAAGCTCCAATTCTATGGGCAGTTAACTTGTCACGGCTTTAAAGCTGTGACAGAGTCGAGTCACGAATTTAGTGTTCTGATGATTTCTGTTCTAATTTATTCAACTTAGATTATGTAGAGCTGTAGGCAACGATGGATATTAATACTGACCTTCCCCCGGAAAACTAGGCCATTGGCTTGGAGGTTTGCCTGTGCTGAGATGGGCCTCACAGGAGGGGGCCATGACACGGAAACGGCACACGGAGGAACAGATCATCGCGGTGCTCAAGGACGCCTAAGCGGGCATTGGGGTCCCAGAGCTCTGTCGCAAGCACGGTATTTCGGACGCCACGTTTTACAAGTGGCGGACGAAATATGCTGGGCTCGATGTCAGTGATGTGAAAAAGCTCCGCCAGCTGGAAGATGAAAACCGGCGGCTAAAACAGATGGTGGCGGAGCAAGCGTTCGACATCCAAGCGCTGAAAGCGATCAACGCAAAAAACTGGTAGCGCCCAAGGCGAAGCGAGCCGCGGCAGAGTGGATGGCGGCGCGCTTTGGGCTAAGTCAGTGACGCGTGTGCCGGCTCCGGGCCGTAGCTCGCCAGACGCTCCGGTATCGGAGTCGTCGTCACGAGGATGAGGCGCTGCGGACCCGGATTCGGGAGATCGCCGAGCACAAACGGCGGTATGGCTGTCCTCGAATTTATGTGCGCCTACGACGCGAAGGCTGGCACGTGAACCATAAGAAAGTGGAGCGGATTTATTATCGGGACGAAGGGCTGTCGTTACGACGTCGGCGGCGAAAGAAGCTGGCAGCCGTCCCCCGCGTCGCGCTGCCGCGTCCCACGCAGCCAGGGCGCTGGTACGCCTTGGATTTTGTGCATGACCGATTGGTGACCGGGCGGCGGTACAAGTATTTGACGATGACCGATCCGTGTTCCAAGGAGGTGCCGGTGATTGAGGTGGACGTGTCCATTGGCGGGGAACGGGTGTGCCGGATCCTCGATCGGTTGTTTCTGACTCGCCCGCTGCCCGAGACACTGATCCTCTGGATAACGGCCCCGAATTCGCCGGGACGGCGCTGGATGCGTGGGCGGCTCAGCACGGCGTCTCTCCGCATTTCATCCAGCCGGGGAAGCCGGTGCAGAACGCCTTTATCGAGAGCTTCAACGGCAAGTTCCGAGATGAGTGTTTAAACGAGCACTGGTTTGTCACGCTGCAGGAAGCCCAGCTCGTGATTGAAGCGTGGCGGCGTGAATACAGCGAAGAACGGACCCACAGCGCGATTGGGGATGTGACACCCCAGGAGTTCATTACTCACTATCAAACCAGGGCCCAGCCGACACAGGAGTTAACTTCCTCAGCTTTGGGTTAATAAACGGGGGAAGGTCAATGGGTATGGATTAGGTATATGTGCGGAATAGCTGGAGAATTAAGATTCAGGGAGAAAGAGCCCGTAGGTGCCGATTGGGACAGAATTAGTTCCATGATGTCCCGCCGGGGACCGGATGACAGCGGATTCTGGTCTGAGGATGGGGTTTGCACGTTGGCGTTTCGCAGGCTGTCCATTATTGATTTGAGTTCCGGAGGCCATCAGCCCATGACTGCCGGTAAAGGCCGGTATGTCCTCGTGTTTAACGGCGAAGTCTATAACTTTGTAGAGCTCAGGGAGCAATTGCGGCAGCGCGGGGTGGAATTCCGTTCAACGAGCGATAGCGAGGTCGTATTGCATGCCTTAATAGAATGGAATGTTGCGGCACTGGATAAGTTTAACGGGATGTTCGCATTAGCCTTCTATGACAGCGTTGAGAAGAAGCTGATTTTGGCGCGCGATCATGCCGGCATGAAACCACTCTATTATTTGACGTCCGATCGGGGGATTGTATTCGGTTCACAGTATGATCAATTACTGGCGCATCCATGGAGTTATGGCCTCGGGGTGTCAGGGGAAGCGCTAGGGCTGTATTTGCGGTTGGCGCATATTCCGGCTCCTTTTGCCATGATAGAGAACACCCACATGCTTGAACCGGGTACGTGGATGGAAATCACAGCCAATGGACAAAGCCGACAGGATCGCTTCTTTATTTTGCCCCAGTATGCCGAGCCTTCGTTGAGAGGGGAGGCAGCTTTAGAGGCGGTGGATGAAGCGATCACACGAGCTGTGAGACGGCATTTGGTCAGCGACGTTCCTGTGGGAGCATTTTTATCGGGCGGCATCGACTCGCCTTTGGTCGTGGCGAAGATGCGGTCTGTCAGCGCAAACCCTATCCGGACATTTACGATCGGCACCGGTGAGAAGAAAACCGATGAATCTCTGGATGCGCAAGCCTATGCGAAAGAGATCGGGGTCGAGCATAAGATCGAATATGTCCGAACGGAGCAGGTGCTGGACCTCGTTGCAGACGTTATCGACGCCTGTGGGGAGCCGTTTGGCGACTACTCGATATTCCCTACCTTGCTGGCTGCAAGATTGGCCAGCCGCGACCATAAAGTCGTGCTGTCGGGAGACGGCGGTGACGAATTGTTTTGGGGCTATCCCAGTCGTTTTTCCACGCTGATCAGGCTTGCGGTGGATTTCAGGATGCCGCTCTGGCTGAGAAGGGTGCGATGGGGAGTCAAACGCGCTTCCTTAAGAGGCAATGATAGGTGTTTGCTCATGGACTCAGTGGGTGACTCCCATCGTGCGATGCATACCCGCTTCCCTGAAGCATTGCTGCAAGAAATATTTCCTTCATTGCCGGTCTGGCCGCCGGGATGCAATGTATATGCATACGACGGCCGTGATCCCGATCAGATCGCCCAGGTGTCGCGATGGAATGAATTTGTGTACCACTTGACTATGGTATTGCTGAAGGTAGACCGGGCCAGTATGTACAATTCCCTAGAGGTTCGTGTTCCGTTTCTCGATCGAGAGGTGATTGACGTGGCGTCGAAGGTCGACTGGAAAGACTGTTTGCAGGTCGGTCCTCAAATCGGGAAAATCCCCTTGAGACGCGCCTTGGCGAAACAGGTCACGTATCAGACTCATGCGAAACGAGGGTTTGAGGCTCCGATGGCGACCTGGCTCAGAACCTCCATGAGGGAAATGTTCGAGGAGTATGTCCTGAACCGAACTGACATCCTTGGTCTTGAAATCGATCGAGAGGCGGTTCGTAGGGTCTTTGACCAGCATGTTCATAGAGAACGTAACCATGCAAAGGGACTTTGGCCATTGCTGAGTTTGGCATTATGGACAAGAAAATATCGCTCGCATTCACCGGTGAGTAACAGCAATATGCTGTCTCGGTAGAATGGCTGATATCGATTGTCTGAAATAGGCGCTAATCAAATGATGAATCATACGCTACCCCTTGTCTCAATAGGTATTCCGACATACAACAGAGCCAGCAGTTACCTGAAAGCGGCGCTGCGAAGTGCGGTAAGTCAAACATATAAGAACATAGAGATCATTGTTTCCGACAACTGTTCCTCGGACCATACAGAATCAGTCGTCAAAGAATTCGATGATTCACGAATACGATACTTCAGACAGAAGCACAATATAGGCGCGACCAAAAATTGTAATTTTTGCCTGGATCAAGCTCAGGGAAAATACTTCCTGATGCTCTTTGATGATGATGTGATCGATGATGATTTCATATCGACATGTTTGGGGGCCGCCGCGTCACAAGGCGAACCAGGCGTAATTTTAACCGGAGCGCGGCAAATTGATTCCGCCGGGAATATCCTGTTTGCTACCCATAATAAGGCAAGCGGATGCTCCACGACCGATTTTATTTTTGGCTGGTTTGACGGAAAAGTGCCGTTATATTTATGCAGCACTTTATTCAATACTCAGAGGCTGAAGCAACAAGGAGGATTTTATTCAAAAACCCATAGATATGAGGATGTTGTTGCCTATGTTCAGCTTGCCGCAAAATATGGAAGAGTCGACGTTTTTGATATAAAGGCGAGTTTTCGCAGGCATGACAGTAATATGGGAAGCGCCACCCATTATTATGAATGGTGCGAAGACAGCCGGTATCTTCTGGATGTCATGTGCAATGCCGTGCCTGAACACGCTGATGTGATTAGAAAGAGGGGTATGACCTATTTTTGTGTGAGGAATTACAGACATGCTGCGGGGATAAAGTCTCCGTTGGGGCGACTCAATGCGTACTTTACCGTGTACCGGATGTTTGACTACAGCTATTCCCCATGGAAGTTCATGTTTGGGAAAAATCTCTCTCGCATCGTCAGCCTTATGAAGGGAAAGATCGGAAAGTCATAGTGAGGATTATGAAAGTGTTGTCGAATTGTTGAAGAGTTGTATGGAAGACCGGCCTATGGTGAGTACGCCCATCTGCGGGTGGTTTTGTGTCGACTCCGATCGGAGGCTGGACAGTCTCGGGAGTGGTCGGTTCGTTACTAGGGAAGCCTTGGTCTTTTCTAATGAACTATCAGCATGAAGATCGCATTTCTTGTCAGCGAGTTTCCCTCCGTATCCCAGACATTTGTCCTCAATCAGATTGTGGGATTAATGGATTTAGGACATGAGGTCCATATCTTTGCGGACAAATCAGGTAATACGGCCGTCACTCATGGCAACTATGACAAGTATGACCTGTCAAAACACACTCACTACTACCGGATTCCCGAGAACTGGCTGGTCAGAATAATAAAAGCTGTTGCTTTCATTATCCGATATGCGCCACGTAATTATGATGTCATTTGCAGATCCTTAAATGTTTTTCGACATGGGAAGCAAGCATGGTCTCTGAGACTTCTTTTTAGAAGCATTCCGTTGCTTGAAAGGGAGAGACCTTTTGATATCATCCATTGTCAGTTCGGTTCCCTCGGACGGAGAGCCGTATCGTTAATGCCAATCCGCACTCGGAATCACAAAGTCGTGACATCCATCCGGGGTGCTGATGTCACCGCTGTTCTGAAAAAACATCCTGGCATCTATCATGACTTGTTCAGGGAGGGGCATTTGTTTTTGCCGGTGTGCGAGTTTCTTAAGGAACGACTGATCCAGGAAGGCTGTGCGGAAAACAAAATTGTGGTTCATTATTCTGGTATCGATTGTTCTAAATTCGAGTATCTTCAACGGCGCCGAGAACCCGGAGAGCCGGCGAAGGTCTTGACGGTTGCGAGACTGATGGAGAAAAAAGGAGTCGCCTTCGCCATCGAGGCCGTCGCGGCCCTTCTGACAAAAGGTGAACAGCTGGAATATCGGGTAGTCGGCGATGGTCCGCTGCGTGGGGTTCTGGAGCAGATGATACAGCGTATGGGTATCGAGCGACAGGTCGAATTGCTCGGTTGGAAAACCCACGAAGACGTGAAACGGCTCTTAGAAGAATCGCACGTGTTAGTCGCTCCGAGCTTGACCTCTGACGGCGGCGATCAAGAAGGAATACCGAATGCCATAAAAGAAGCTATGGCGACCGGACTACCTGTGATCAGTACGTTTCACAGTGGAATACCGGAGCTGGTGACGGATGGCGTAACTGGTTGCTTGGTACCGGAAGGAGATGCTGCTTCCATTTCCGATTCGCTTGAATATCTGATTAAGCACCCTGAGATTTGTAGTGAGATGGGGCTGGCGGGTAGGAGACAGGTGGAGCAACGGTTTGATACACACCGCTTGAATAAGGAATTGGAAGAATTATATCTGAGCGTGATGTGTGGATTATAGTTCGCGGCTGTAATGTGTGCTTCCCGGATTCATCGGCAGTTCAAATGGTGAAGCTTTTTACAAGACTACTCCTAGCTCGAAGGATGTTGTGCGGCGGCCAATACCCGGAGTGATGCGATATCTGGCGGAAACTGAATGAGAAGTGACACCGATATGAAGAATCCTGGAACCGGTCATACACCAATCGGTTCAGCCAGACCGCTCTTTCCGGAGGTCGGGGTGGTTGCCTTCGTTCCGGAGGAATGGGGCGGCGCCTGGCTGTCTCGGCATCAGGTGCTGACTCGGCTGGCGGAGTATTTTCGTGTCGTCTGGGCCGAACCTGCCAGAAGCTGGAGAGAGCTAGTGCTCGGCGGTGGGAAGCCGGTCAACCGCTCTCATCGTTCTGAAACATTTCCGGAAGGGTTTTCTCTCTATCAGCCGGAAAGATGGTTTCCACAGTTCGACCGGCCGGCTTGGCTGGCGTCCTGGACTGCGGTGGAAAGAGCTCGTCGTGCGGAAGCCTTGCTTCGTCGACGTGGGTGCAAGATCGTTATCTATTATCTCTGGCGGCCCTCTTTCGACCATGTCTTGGAGAGCGGTTCCTATGATCTCAGTTGTTATCACATCGTTGATGAATATTCATTTTCCGCAACCGAGCTCCCGCTGACAGATCGAGAGATCCAGCTGATCAAGGGAGTAGATCAAGTGTTCATCCATTCTCCGGCATTGATGGAACGAAAAGGACATTTCAATCCCCATACGCTCTTTGTCCCCAATGGCGTGGACTATCGGGCATTTGCGACCCATCAGGAAGAGCCGGCTGACTTAAGGGCGATCTCTCATCCGAGAATCGGCTACATTGGCGTCATCAAATCGCAGCTGGACTTGAGACTTTTGCTCGAGTTGGCGACACGTCATGTGGAATGGTCGTTTGTTTTTGTCGGGCCCAAAAACAGTCTGGGAACGGAAGCGCCGTTAGTGAAAGAATTATCTCAATTGTCAAACGTGCATTTTCTGGGACACAAGCCCATAGAGATCGCCTGTACATATCCACAGCATATGGACGTGTGCTTGCTGCCGTACAAAACGAACGACTACACGAAATACATTTATCCGCTCAAGCTACACGAATATTTGGCGGGCGGGAAGCCGATTGTGGGGACTCCCATCCGATCGCTTTTGGATTTTTCCCATGTCATTAAGCTGGCAAATACGCCAGAGGAATGGTCGCGAGCAATCAGCGAGTCCCTCGCGCTCAATGGAGCGTCGAGTGACCAAATCCACATGCGTCGCAACATCGCCAAACAGGTCGATTGGGGAACTTTGGTTCACGGAATTGCGAGCTCCATATGCGAGCGTCTTGGACCAACCTACACAGAGCAGTTCGCGGCGATTCAACTCGAGGCGTTATAAAGATCTAGCGTAATCGATTCGATAAACTCTCATTGATCTGTATTATGAGAGAGTCGATTGCATAGAAGAGAAGTGGAAGTGAACAGCACGGAGATGGGTAACCCAGCGAATATAGCCGACAACCTTCCCGGCGATCCCGTACCGCCGCGAGGGCGACCGAAGCTGCTCTTTCTGGCATATCCATTTCCACCAGCTAAGGCACCGGGCTGTGTCAGGACCTGGAACATTGCGATGTACCTGACTCGACTCGGGTGGGATGTGACGGTAGTCACACCTGATCCGTCAATACTACGGAATATTGAAGATAACGGAGCCGCATCGAGGGAATTCGACGATGTGGGTATCAAGCGGATTCTGACTGGTCACGGATGGCGATGCCTGGCGCCCAACAATCTGAAATGCTGGAATAAGAACCTCGGCTGGTTTGTCGGAAAAATTTTTCGAACCGGTGCAAGAAAACTAGGGATTGACCCCCATGTCGGTTGGATCAAGGCGGCAGAGCAGGCCTGCTCTGCTTTGACTGCGAAGGACGTAGATGTAATTCTTGCGACCGGCTCGCCGTTTGCAGCTTTCAGCTTGGCCAAGCGTCTCTCTGACCTGCTTGGACGGCCATATGTTCTGGATTATCGGGATCCATGGACCGGGAATCCCCACGCAGGTCATCACTTACCACGGTGTGCCACCCAAAAAGAGGCTGGCGTGCTCAAGGGCTGTGCAGCAGTTACCATAGTATCACCTTCTTGGGGCTGTGCCTTAGATCGACGTTTTGGTGTTGGGCCGAAACTTCATGTTGTAACGAATGGCTTTGATCCGACCGAGATGGAGGCCGTAAAACCATACGACTTTGGACATTGTGCGTTTGTTTATACCGGGATCTTTTATCCCCCTAAACGCAGCATCTCGCCATTCCTGGCCGCGCTCAAGCTCCTGAGGAAATCCTCTCAGGGAAACGCAAAAGAATGGTATTTTCATTACTATGGTCCAGACGAGCGCTATATTCGTGAGGAGGCAGGTCGATTTGGGCTCACCGATCGCATTGTCTTCCACGGAAGAGTGCCGAGACGGGAGGCATTGTCAGCGGTCAAGGGAGCAAACCTTGCGGTGGTGATCACGTCGGTGAATGAAGAAGAGACGCTGGAAGACAAGGGAATCGTCACGGGAAAAATATTTGAAGCTATCGGGCTGGTAACACCGGTACTTCTTATTGCTCCTGAGGGCAGTGACGCCAGCGCGATAGCCAAACCAACTGGTTTGGTCACAAGTTTTTCGGGCACCCAGCTTCAGGATATGGTATTGTTTCTCAAAGATATAGTCTGTGGGCAAGCTCCTCAGCCCAAAAATATCGAGATTTGTTCGTGGTCGACCATTTCTAAAAAGCTCGATACCTTGCTTCGAGCGTGCATGTCCTTTACACGCACCACCACGAACGCTTAATAAACAGCGCACGTAAGTGTTTTTCGTATTATGATGGACCGGCCCATAAGATTAGACCAGGAAGTGCCGCTAGGTGCAGCCCAAGCCGCGGATAGACGTGTCTTGCCTCAAAACAGTACCAGCCGTACCGAACGGTTGTTGATTTTTACTGCGATTGTGATTTTGCCACTGCAAAATCATTTCCCCGCGGTGGCTGGGATGAGCATCCTGTTTCTCGTCTTTGGAGCACTTGCCGCGTATGTAATTCTGAGTCGTCCCCGTTCTTTGCAGAAAACTTGGTGCCATCCCGTTTTCATCGCAGCTTATGCCTTTATCGGTGTTAGCACCCTCCTTGAATATTCAAGTCCGCTACCCAGGTATGATGAGATTTTTCGCTTTGGGCAAATGCTCGTGGGCATGGTTTGTGTCGCGACTCTATGCCGAGATCGATCAGCGTTGGAGGCTGGCCTGTACGGATATATTGTGGCTGCCTTATGGCTGGCTGTTTATCTTTTCATGACTTCGTATGGAGTGATACAGGGAATGGGAGAAGCAAGCACTTTCAATCAGGCTAGCAAGGTTCGCGCTGCAGCATTCGCGGATCAGGCCTTGCAGGCTAACATAAATGGAGTGGCCTTTATATGCACTCAGGGTGGAGTGACCGCATTTGCCTTGGCTTTATCAAGTAGGTCGAGCTATCACCGTGTTCTATTGTTGGGGATAGCAACCTTCTGTCTCGTGGCCTCGTTCTTGCCGATGTCGAGAGGTGCCGCTGTTGGCGGCCTCGTGTCCGTCGGAGCTGTTCTCTATGCGATGGAAGTCAAGCACGGGAGAGCATTGATCTTTGTTATGATCTTTGGTCTGGGCATGTATATGCTGGTTCCTGACGCTGTCTGGTCCCGGATGACCTACTCGACTGAGACGCGAAACGGTAAGTTGGAGGGCCGTGCATGGATCTATACCACGGCACTCAACCGCCTTCCGGAATACATCCTGGCCGGTGTCGGCGCCGGAAATTATAATCAAAAGTGGGGATTCGAGAAGGGGTTTGGCAAGAGTCATGGCGGCGTTCTGGTTGTGTATGGTGCACACAACGCATTTCTACAGATCTTAATGTTCTGGGGAATGCTCGGCCTCTTGTCATTTCTCTGGATCCTATGGTGTGTCTATCGTTCAATTCCATTACAATGCGCACGTGATGAGCTTTCACTTGCCCTGCTAGGGATCATTGTCTCGCTCGGCGTATATTTGTTTCTGACACACGGTTTTTATGAGAAATCATTTGCGTTGGGTGTAGGCGTGTTGGTTGGTGCTCGGCAATGGATCTGGCCGACTGGAATCGTGTCAGCTATTGAGGTAAATCGTGGACCATCGGGTGCTTAAATTTAGGTTTAGATACATCAGAGTCATTCAATCTATTCATTCATCAGGGTTCATTCCAACGAAACAATAAAGGTTTCCGACTTGTCTCAAGCTTATTCGAGGCACAGCTGGAAACGGAAAGTTACGGTGAAACCACCTCTTTTGGGCTATCCCTGCGGTACGCACATCTGCCATTGAGGAGGGGCGTAAACCATCAACTAGGAGCCTGTCCGACATTAGGAAACACGAAAATTTCGACGCACACATTGGCTCATGATCAACGATCTCGAGTCAGTCAATATAATAACATCCCCCCCAATCGGTCATTTTCGTCAATGTCGGACAGACTCCTGGATTGCATCCTGTAATCGCTAAAGCCAGAAAGAAAGCAGTTCGATGGCTATTCACTCATCGGTAGACCAAAATAATACCCGCTTACAGATCCCAATGCACTGTCGATTGCTGTATGTCGTGGGACAACTTGGGCTTGGGGGATTAGAGCGGCAACTCTACTATCTTCTTGCCAATCTCGATCATGCCCGATATTGTCCCGGCGTTGTCGTATTGAGTCTTAATCCGGACGACAAGTACTATCGTGATATCAAAAAACTAAAAGTTCCAATCTATGGATTTCCAGCTAATGAGCCTTCTCTATCTAGATTGAAGGCCTTAAGAGTAATTGCACGACAGATTGCGCCGGAAGTCATCCATTCGTACGGGTTTCATACAAACTTTGCCGCATACTATGCGGCATGGGGGACCGGATCGCTGGCGATCGGCTCTCTGCGCGCCGAGTATAAGGCACACAAGCGAAGCAATGGATTAATCCGAGGGGTGCTGAATGCAAGATATCCTGCCTATCACATCTCAAACAATACTCCATCGGCTGATGCTGCAAATCATGCCTCTAGTTTCTTCGCGCCGAAACATGTTTTCGTGGTCCGTAATGCAATCGACCTTAACTTGTTCAATTGTGCCAGTGAGGCTTCTCGTAAAAGGTATTATGTGGCTGCAGTCGGATCGTTGTTACCGGTCAAGCGTTGGGATCGGCTGCTAAGAATAGTTAAAAGGCTAAGCTCTGTTGCGGGTGAGAATATATGCTTCCAGATTGCGGGTGATGGCCCTTTGCGTCGCGCCCTCGAAAAACTTGCAGATGAGCTAGGTATTTCTAATATCGTAGAGTTTCGAGGGGCAGTTCATGATATACCAGACTTTTTGAGCCGCGCCAAGTTTCAGGTTCATACTTCGGAAAGAGAAGGATGTCCCAATGCTGTGATGGAGGCCGCGTCCTGTGGGCTTCCCGTCGTCGCGATGAAAACGGGCGAGATCCCATATCTCGTGGAAGAGGGTAAGACAGGGTTTGTAGTGCCTCAGGGTGATGAAACGATGTTTGTAGAGCGTGTAGCTCTCTTGCTTGGCGATGATGAACTTTGCACTCGCATGGGCTTAGCTGCTCGGGCGAAAGCAGAGAGAGAATTTAGACTGGAACGCCTTGTGTCGGAAACCTTAGCAGCGTATAAATGCGCAGGCTGGAAAGGTTAAGGGCTATCCCGTCCGTTTTAGATTGCTGCATTATAGCGGTACTTTAGATCCATTTGATGGTCTGTGAGTTATCACGGAGAAAGGGTAATGCCGACCTGAAAGTGGAACCAGTTGTGGGGTTTTAAGGTTAATTGCAGAGTCTTTCAGGAACCTACAGCTGCTTAAGTTTTCGAATGAGGGCATGGCTTGGATAATGAGGAGAGGGGCTGGATGCTAAGGCGCTGGTTGTTGAGATCGGGGATACCCCTCAGTGCCTACCTGGGGGTCCCCCTTGGAAGGGCTGCGAAGCTACTTCGCGATTCCCAAAAATGGACTTCCAAAGAGATGAAATTCCATCAGGAGAGGTCACTAAGCGTTTTGATGCGTCACTGCTACGATCATGTTCCCTATTATCGAGACCTGATGGGAGCAAGGGATTTACGGCCAGAGGATTTTCGATCGATTAACGATCTGGCTAAACTGCCGTATCTCACTCGCGAAACGATGCGTGAACAGGGGGCACGGCTACGTGCAGATAACTACCCTGATAAGATCTGTCAATTTCGACGCAGCGGGGGAACAACGGGTGAGCCTATCAAGATTGCCGTGGATGATCGGGGACGTGCATTTGAGGTTGCGGCCTATCTGAGGGGATTCGAATGGATGAATTATCAGTTAGGGAATCCCATGGTTGGTCTCTTCGGAGGATCACTCAGGAAAAAAGGCAAGCCAAATCTGAGAGACAAGATAAGGGACCTATTGCTCAATGAACGCTTCCTTCCAGCATTCGAATTAAATCAGGAAAATGTGAACTTTTATGTCGATACGATTCGAGACGCAAGAGGTGGTGTATTAGTGGGATATGCATCAGCCATGATGAATCTTGTCGAATACATGTCCAGGAGTGGATTGCAAGGAAGTCCACTGAAAAGCGTGATCTGCACTGCGGACCAGTTGCCTGACGAATGGCGTAAGCGCATTAGCCAAGTGCTAGATGCTCCAGTGTTTTGCTACTATGGGTGTGGAGAGGTGAACAGTATCGCGTATGAATGTTCGAATGTTAATGGGTACATTGTCTCAGAAGAGTTTGTGATTTTGGAAGTTGCTATGGCTGAGGGCTCGACCAAATTCCAAGATCAGGGGCGAGGTCCAGCTTGTGTCACCACGCTATTTAACTATGCCATGCCATTGATTCGGTATCTTAACGGCGATGTTCTCGAGTTAGCCAGATCGCACTGTGAGAGCAGACGCTTAAAGATTTCCAAACTAGAGGGTCGAGTTCCAGATCAGTTAATAGCGACAGATGGGCATACGGTCACTGGAATAGTAGCTTCGGGTAATGTGTTTGCAACTGAAGTGCCGATCTGGAAATATCAGTTGGTACAAGTTGAAAGAGACAAGATTATTTTCCATTATTTATTGTCTGGTGACAACATCCTTACACCTCTGATGAGGGACACACTTACAACGGTCCTCAGAAGATATCTTGGGGAAGACATGAAAATATACTTTGAGTTAGGAAACTTTGAAGTGCCCCCCTCTGGTAAACACCGCCTTGTCATTAACAGAAGCCAAAGCAAAGGATAGTGACTCACCTTGGGGCCTTGCCATAGAGTCTGTGGTAAGGATAGCCCGTTTCAAGTGAGTATAGTATCTCAGAGAGGGTTCCGGCAATTTTGACAGTATGGTAAGTGGGAGCCTGGCTTCACCGACCTGTCGGCAAAAGGAGGTGCGGTAGTGCAGTGACAGAGAAGGTCCCTTCGTTTGGCTTACTCGAATAGGGAAGTTACATAGTTGTCACTGCAGCACTTCCTCTCAAAACGTAGACGCTAGATCAGTGGTAACGTAAACTGCGGAGAAGACCAAGTGGCACATGGGCTGGGTCAGTGAGGTCAGGCAGAGAGAGTGTTTGGAGAGCGTGAGTGGGGCTATGAAAAGTAGTTCATCAATAGCTAATAGCTGAACATTGGTGTAGATGATCCAAACTTTAGCTTTTGGGTCCGTTAGTGCCTTAGCTTATTATCATGAGCGAAGCGGAGTGCAAATGACCGGGACTGAGCTGGCTAGTTGTGTGCGCTACGGCCAAGCTCCGATCGTCATTATGCAATCTCCACCAGCACGTTTTAGATATTAGAAATAGTGATTAAGAGGAGCGCGAGGCGCGCACAGGAGATTGCCAATGAAACCACGGGCCCTTGAATTTCTAGTATGCCCCATTGATAGAACACAGCTTGAGCTGGTGGAATGGGAGGCAACACCCTCTAAGCTTTCAGTTGAAGAAATCGGTCGCGTGGAACGTCTAGGACTTGATTTGGCACTATTCTCTAGGGAGATCGTGACGGGTGTTCTGCTCAACCGCAACAGGAAGGTATTCTACCCTATCTATAAAGGGGTCCCGCGTCTGCTGACATTTCCCACCGGAGTCGCAGATAACTTTGCGAAACAGTATGCTGAACGAATCGGCCGCGAGCTACTTGGTTTTACAACACCTCGCCAAGCAGCAACGCCTGGCGAGGAAACAGTGCTTCGCACGTTCTCCAGCGAATGGGTCAACTACGATTGGGACGGGCGGTCTTACTGGAATCTTAACGCGGCTGAACTCTATGATTGCATGCATTTTCTGCTTGATCTCTCCCGCAGGCCCGTGAAGGACAAACTGGTCTTGGAGGTTGGTATCGGTATAGGCGGCATCGCTGACTATATGGCAGGCAAGGAGGAGTGTGAATTAATCGGGATGGACTTGGGGCACGCAGTAGATCCAGCTTACAGGCATTTTGGCATGAATGCCTTTCTCCACATCGTCCAAGCTTCGGTCTTCACACCACCGTTCCGGGAAAGCACTTTCGACTTAGCTTACAGTCAGGGGGTCATTCATCATACATTTTCAACCAAGACCGCTTTTGATCGGCTTTGCAAGCTTCCTAAACCCGGTGGACGCCTGTACATCTGGGTCTACAATCCTGCTAGCGAACAGCGCACGGTAATCCGCCGTATTATCATGCTCATGGAGAGGATGTTCCGCCCAGTTTGCTGGCGCCTACCAGAGAGATTACAGACCGTCGCCTTGCTCCCAATCATTCCTCTATATCTCATCCACCAGAATCTATATGCAAGGCGGAGTGTAACAGGATCGATTAAATACGGCTGGCGTGAAGCTTTGCACGCCGCTCGAGATCGGTTCACTCCACGGTTTGCCCATAGGCACACGGAAGAGGAGGTCTGTGGCTGGTTCCGCGAGGCTGGATATGTGCAGCTTCGGTGTGCGAGTAAACGTGAATATCAGGAGCTTACTGGGCTTTCGATATTGGCCAATGAAACGGCTGTCGATGGAGTTCGGACATAGTTTCTAAGATGACATTATGTGTGGCATAGCTGGATTGGTATATCAGGGAGTTTCCCCTCAATCCGCCGAGTTAGCAGTGCGGCGAATGATTTCCTCGCAACGGCATCGAGGGCCTGACGGAGAAGGATTCTACGACGGTAATGGTGCTTCGCTTGGTCATTGCAGGTTGTCGGTCATTGATCTGACTGAAGCGGGACACCAGCCAATGGCTGATCGCGAAGGCCGCTATTGGATCACGTACAACGGAGAAATCTATAATTACTTAGAGTTGGGGACGGAATTACGCAACCTTGGATTCCGCTTCAAAGGGCGGTCCGATACCGAGGTACTCTTGGCCGCATACTGTCAGTGGGGAGAGAAATGTTTAGACCGTCTCAGGGGTATGTTTGCGTTTGCCATCTGGGACGAACGGACCGGATGTCTTTTTGCCGCTCGGGACCGTCTTGGAATCAAGCCTTTTCATTACTGCGTGGATGAAGACACGAAATTTGCCTTTGCATCTGAGCTTAAAGCACTTCTAGAATTTCTGCCGCAGCGCAGCGCCAACCTACAGTTGGCCACGGAATTTCTAGCCTGGAATCTTCTCGACCACGAGGCCGCGGACACGATGGTGACAGGAATCAAGCGGTTGCCGCCGGGGCATGCGATGACGTGGCAAAAGGGTGCTGGTTTGCGACTGTGGCGGTACTGGCAGGTCTCAATCAGTGAGGATCTAGAAACTGCGCCCGAACGAAAGACGAAGTTGATTGATGAATTCCGTCTCCGATTTGAGGAGACTGTGGCCCTACATCTTCGATCTGATGTGCCGGTTGGCACTTGCCTGAGTGGTGGTCTGGATTCCTCGGCAATCGCCTGTGTGGTCAACGCAGAACTACATCGTCGAGGAGTTTCAGGAGAAAACCTTCAACATACTTTTAGTGCATGTTTTGACGATCCCCGCCTTGATGAACGACGGTACATCGAATCGGTTGCTACGGCTACCTGCTGCAAGACTCACTTTGTTTTTCCAACCGGCGAACGGATGCTGGAAGATATCGATCGGTGGCTATGGCATCAAGAGGAGCCTGTTGGAAGTTCCAGCGCGTATGCACAATATTGCGTTGCCCGCCTAGCAAGAGAACAAGGGGTCAAGGTGTTGCTAGATGGTCAGGGAGCCGATGAGCAGCTTGCTGGATACCGAAAATACATTCTTGCCTATATTGGACAGCTCCTCAAATCAAGGCGATTCGGTCTAGCTATAAGAGAAACCATTGCCTTCTTTGGGAGCCCTGAAATTTTGCGCACGAGTCGTCTGGCCGATGGCCGCCGCTATTTATTCGGTTCGGTACCGGAGTTTGATCAACTTCGGCACAATAAGGTTCAAATGCTTCGTCCAGCAACGTTGGGAATTGGAAATTCGTTAGGGCGCCGACTAGGGGCGGACTTGACGAGATATAGTCTGCCAATTCTGCTTAGACAGGAAGACCGCAATACGATGGCGTTTGGAATCGAATCACGTGTGCCGTTTGTAGATCATATTTTCGTTGAATGGTTGGCAACTCTTCCGGCCGATATGCGTCTCTCCGCCGGGTGGACCAAGTGCATACTCCGAGATGGACTTGCTGGTGTGCTTCCCGACTTGGTGCGTCACCGTAAGAGCAAATTGGGCTTTGAGACTCCTGAAACGGCATGGCTAAAAGGACCTTTGGCGGACTGGCTGAGAGATACCTTACATGCCCCCCGTTTTCTTGCCGATCTTGTTGATTTAGAGGGCGTCCGTCGGCTACTCAATCAACGCGACGGAGGAGATCCGTTTCTTTCTCGGCAAAATTTATTGTTCCGCTTGGCAATTTACGAATCTTGGGCTCGCCAATTCCTTCAACCCATATCGAAGTGAATTTAAGTGACTGGTAGTAAGTAAGGTATGCGGGAACCCGGTACGCTAGACCTCAAAAACAATATGGAATCGCTCCATGTGATGATAGTCTCCAACCACTTTGAGGCAAAGAAACATTCACCTTTCATGGGAATCTTTGTTGATCGTCAAAATGCTTCTCTGAAACGAGCAGGGGTGCGAATAACGACGTTTGATATCGGCACCAGTCACTCACCTATCCATATTCTCTCTAAGTGGTTAAAGTTACGTCGCCAGGTCCGTGAAGTTGCTCCCGATCTTGTTCATGGCCAATATGGAACGATTGTTGGTATTCTGACTGTGCTTGCAGGGAAACCGGCTGTCATTTCGTTTTGTGGAGGGGACTTGCAATCTGGCCACTCTGTCTCTTCACTGCGCTTGCTAATTGGCTTCCTGCTTTCAAACGTCGCCGCGCTTCGTGCTGACGCTTTAATCTGTAAGAGTGAACTACTCCGTCAGGCATTATGGTGGCGAAAAAGCCGAGCGGTTGTCATTCCAAGCGGAGTTGATCTTGAGCTGTTTGTACCGGGATCGCAGGATGAAGCCCGAAAACAGTTGGGATGGAATCATGAGAACCCTGTTGCTATTGTTAATCCCGGAGATGATCCGAGAGGTAAAGGGATCGATTTGGCTCAGGCAGCTATGAAGTTTGTCCGAGAACACCTTCCCAAGGCTGAATTGCACGTGCTTTCAAAGGTAGAACCACGGCAAATGCCCCTGTACTATAGGGCAGCCGATGTATTGTTGTGTGCCAGTGTAGCAGAAGGTTCACCAAATGTAGTCAAGGAAGCTCTCGCCTGCAACTTGCCTGTTGTCTCCACATCGGTTGGTGATGTTCCGGAAAGGCTTACCGGCGTATCACCCTCCTGCATAGCGTCGCGAGATCCGCAGGAGTTTGGAGAGGCCATAGTGAATATTTTATTATCCAGACAAAGGAGTAACGGGCGAGAACGGATTGTGCCCCTTGGTCTCGATCAGGTCGCCAGTCGGATTCTAACCGTTTACCGGTCAGTTCTTCTGGGAAGGCACTAACTCATGAGGTAGGAATTGGCCGCAACGTTGGCCTGGGAAAAGTGCGGAACCTTTTGCTCGGTACGGCTATTCATTTACCGTCTATCGCCAGGGACCGTGATCCCATCAGGACCAAAGATCCAGAAACTATCGGAGAATTGGTATGACCGCACAGTTGGCTATTCACCATCGATCAAAAAGTTGGTCTGATCGTTGGATTGCATATTGCGACATGCATGCTATTCCGTACAAACTGGTCAACTGCCTCGATTCAGACATTCTTAGGCAATTGACCACTTGTGATGGTTTGCTCTGGCATTGGAGCCATGGTGATGCACGGGAGCAGCTAGTGGCGCGTCATGCCATCAGAGCGGCTGAGATGATGGGTGTCAAAGTTTTCCCAAGCACCTCCACCTGCTGGCATTTCGACGATAAAATCGCTCAGAAATATCTGCTGGAAGCAATCGGTGCTCCATTGGTTCCGACCCACGTATTTTATGATCTCAAGGATGCGTTTTGCTGGATTGGTCAAGCTTCGTTTCCGAAGGTTTTTAAGTTGCGCAGGGGGGCCGGCTCTAAGAATGTCAGACTAGTTTACAGTGCCACCGAAGCGCGTGCGTTAGCAGAGCGTGCGTTTTCTTCAGGATTTTCACCTATACCACACTATGGGCAGGATGCTTTGAAGCGCTACCAGACCGCACGGGAGCGAGGTGAGCTGCTAAACGTAGTTCGGCGGATTCCGCAAGTCTTGGCAAAGATCAGTGTTGCCAGAAGGATGATGGGGAACGAGAAGGGATATGTGTACTTCCAAGACTTCATTCCCGGCAACAATTTTGATACACGTGTGGTCGTCATTGGCGACCGGGCGTTCGCTTTTACGAGAAACGTTCCCCTAGGTGATTTTCGAGCCTCTGGGAGTGGTGAAAACGTGTATGATCCCCACAGAGTCAACCAAAAATGTGTAGAGATCGCGTTCGATGTAGCGAATAAAATCGGGTCTCAAAGTCTGGCCTATGACTTTGTAATAGGCGAAAGCCAGCAACCATTCATTCTTGAAGTGAGTTACGCATTTGGGGCAAGCAAGTATATCGACGTTGGGCACGCAGTTCATTCTTGTCCGGGACATTGGGATGCCAAGTTGAATTGGCATCAAGGGCATATGTGGCCTCAGGACGCGATTCTCATCGATCTGCTTCATGAGATTGACCGATCCATGAAGTAGTTGAATTATACTAAGAAATGGTTGTCAGTGAGTGCTGATTTGCAGGAGAATGAACGCGAGACCTCGTCCGTACAGATGCAGCTCGCTCCATTCTTTAATACGTCAGCAGCTAGATGCCAGGCTGGTAAGATTGGAATGTTCCGACACCCGAATCTCCAATTTCGAGTCAAGCGAGCATTCAGTGCTTGCATGCTTGCATGTATCAGTGCCTGCATGTTCACATGTACTGGTGAGTTTGCTGGTGCCCCCCTGCCGACCATTGCTGCTCCTGCAGCGACCTACTATGTCGCCATGACCGGCAGTGACAGCAATCCTGGCACAGAAACACAACCGTGGCGGACGGTCGCCTATGCGGTCGCTATCATGGTCGCAGGGGATACGACCTATGTCCGGGGTGGAACCTACAAAGAAGAGATCATCCGCTTCGGAAAGTCTGGTACCCAGTTGGCGCCCATTAAGCTTCGCAATGCTCCGGGCGAATCGCCAATCATCGATTGTATTGACGCGTCAAAACTTCATAGGATTCTTATAGAACATCCGTCTGGTCCTTTAAATCCCATGGGCTGGATCACAGTTGAGGGGTTTGAGATCCGGAATTGCTACGAGGGGATCAAGATCATCAGCGGTCATGACCTCACCATTCAGCGAAATTGGATTCACCACAGTAAACCTGGAAGCGGAATTCTTGGGAATGGTACCAGGGTGCTGTTTGATCGGAACATCATCAACCACAATGCCAATATTGAGGGGTGTGAGGCTGGCACATCTCCCTGTCGGCCGGGAGGCCATGGCATCTATTTCCATGGGACAGCCGTCACAGTCACGAATAACATCATTTACGATAACCTGACTTTCGGCATTCAACTCAATGGGTCCACGGCAAGCTCAACGTACAACCCTACCACTGACCCAGGGCCGGAATACGCAGTATCAGAGAATTGGCTGATTGCCAACAACACACTCGCCTACAACCGCAGAGGGGCTGGCCTGGTTGTGTGGGGCTTTTCCTGTAACAACGCACGGATTGAGAACAACATTTTCTATGAGAATGCAGCCACAAATTCGGATGCGACACAAGGAGTGCACTTCACTTCCACCACTTGTACTGGAGCCAGAATTAGGAACAACATCTTTTATGCGAGTGGATCTGGTGGCGTGCTTGCGTTTGGAAAGGGAGCTCTTGAGTGGGTTCATTACACACAATCCGGTAACATCATAAATACAATGAACCCACGATTCGTCAATGCTCCAGCCACACTTCCGGCCTGGCCAAATTTTTCCTTAACTGCTGGAAGCCCGGCTATTGACGCAGGTCTGTCCCTTGCCATAACGAAAAAAGCATTCGACGGTATTCTCCGACCCCAAGGATGCGCTTTTGATATTGGCGCCTACGAATACACAGGGGGAGATGATGCGCGACCGCCTGATGGCCAACGGCATCCTGAGAAGTCTTGTCACAAGCTGGATAAATAGAATCTTGAAGATCCAGCGCTCTAAACACGGCTACTCACTCGCCACCCCTAACAGATTTGTAGTGAGTGTATTCTGATGCCAATCAACCTTGAGTCTTTGGTTGGATTTGCCGTGAGGTCACTATTAAGTTATCGCTATCATCACGATCATCTGACGGCAGCTAATAGAATACTGAAGAGCGTGGAGGGCGTAAAAGGCCCCTTATCTCGATATATTGTTAAGCATTGCGATGAGTATGCGATAGATGTCCTTGGGCACCGTCGCTTTGCAGCATGGCTGTATGTTTATTCTGCTATTGCAGGACGTTTTAAGGAGGGGTGGATACCGGACAACTATTATGGTTCTGTTGTAGTCCCCAAGCTGAAAGGCGATTACGGAAAAGTATCGAATCTAAAGCCGTTGAACTCTATGATCTTCGCGAGTCACAGCTTTCCTGACATCCTTTCGTACTCTAACGGTGTGTTCTTTGATACCGAATATAGGGTACTTCCTCCTGATTCTCTTAAAGATAAGCTTTTTGCCAATCAAAATAGAATCGTATTTAAATCCAATAACTCGTCACGAGGGAGAGCGATCTTCTTTTTCGATAGGGAGTCTTTTGACCCGAGTAGGATCTATAAACTCGGTAATGGATTGTTTCAGAGTTTTATTAATCAACACGAGGTTTTTCAGGAGTTCACGAAGGAGTCTGTCGCTACACTGAGGATGACGACTATTATTGAGGACGACGGAACCACTTCGCTTAGAGCTTGTTACCTTAGATTGGGTAGCGGCACTGATACTCATGTTCAATCTAAGAGTCATATAAGAATACCGATTGACATAAAAAGTGGAGCCTTTAATAATGTTGGGTTCACGACAAATTGGTTAGAGATTGATGCTCATCCTACAAGCAAGGTGAAGTTTCAGGGAAAGTTCATTCCCGCTTACAATAATTGTCTTAAGCTCGTTACTGCTCTCCATAAGAGGGTTCCGTACACGCGATGTATCGGGTGGGATGTTACTCTTGATGATAAGCAGAGGGTGAGGATTATGGAGTGGAACGCGGAACATAATGACATTAAGTTCAGCGAGGCTACACAAGGTCCTTGTTTTTCTGATTTACATTGGGAACGACTCAGGGGGTGATCGATTATACTGCCCCATCTAAGACACAGGTCGTGTGAGCTGAGTAGACTGTGGCTGATTCCACCAAGGAGGGATTAGCCATGAAGTGATGGAAGTGGTGCGGTGTGCGCTTATGAAGGCCATCGCCACCAGATGTCAGCACCGGGGTTCATTCATCATTCCGATGACAGGTCTCCATATGTGCCCATGGCTATCCTGCGAAGCTGAGGCAGTTGGGGCTGACCCCGTCCATGAGTCGAAAGGGCAACTGCTATGACAACGCGCCGATGAAGAGCTTCTGGGGGGACGCTCAAGAATGAGTTGGTGCATCATCAACGAAACTCGTGAGTAGGCTCGGCGCGAGATCTCGGAGTGCATCGAGATCATCTATAACCATCTGCGGTGGTACTCTCGGCTCTGGAATCGTCCGCTCGCCGCGTTGCCCAACAGGTGCCCGTCAATAGCCGGCGGCGTGAGACTGCCATTCAAGGCGTCCACTACTGATGATCTAGGTCAGGAACTTCGAGTGGTATCCTGCTCCCCTTGAAATTGAGACCACCTTCACTGGGCGGACCGAGGAGGTGACGAGATGGTAGACGCAATCGAACCGATTGAACGATGGACGGCCAAACGTCGGGTAGCGCTGGTCGTCAGGATCCTGAAAGGCGAGACCTCGGTGGCCGAAGCGGCTCGGCAACATGGCCTGACCGTGGCGGAGATCGAAGACTGGCGGGAGAAGTTTCTCGTGGGGGCCGAGAACGCGCTTCGGACTCGGCCACGGGACGAAGAGGCGCTCAAAGACGAGCAGATCAAGAAGTTAAAACAGAAGATCGGCGATCTGGTCCTCGACAACGACATCGTACGGGAGGCGTGGAAACCCTACCCTGTGGACCGGAAGACGTTCGACGCGTGAGAGCCAGCGTGTCGGGCGTCTCTGAGCGACGGAGCTGCCAGGTGCTCCGTGTGAACCGAGCCCGCTTGCACCGAGCCACCGGCACAGGACGATGTCGAGGCCGCACGAAGCCGCCGTGGCTGGCGCGGCTGCGGGAGTGGATGCAGCAATATCCGACGTTTGGCTATCGTCGGTTGTGAGTGCAGTGGCGATTCCGAGATGGCATCATGATCAATCGGAAGGCGGTCTATCGTGGACTGAAGCAGCAGGGGTGGTGGGTGCCTCCACGCATCGGCACCCCACGCCCTCGCGTGCAAGGCTGGACCAGTCGGGCGAGTCGCAGCAACGAACGATGGGCGATGGATGTGACGCACATCCCCTGTGGACAGGATGGCGGGGCGTATCTCACGGCGGTGATCGACTGTCATGATCAGTCGAGCGAAGGAGGCGGAACGGGCGGTTGAAGCCGTCGGTCTGCAGCGCTTCGGCACCCTCCGGCCTGCGAACGCGCCGGTCCTCCGCAGCGACAATGGGCTCATCTTTCAGAGTCGGCGCTTTCGGCAAGCCTGTCGCGACTATCGATTGGAGCAGGAATTTATCACGCCCGATACACCGGAACAGAATGGGCTCATCGAGCGGTTCTTTTGCAGTCTCAAGGAGGAGTGTGTCTGGCAACATATCTTTCAGACATTCGAGGAGGCGCGACAGGTTATTTGACAGTGGCTCCAGTGGTACAACCAGGAGCGGCCACATCAAGCGCTCGGGTACCGGAGTCCCGTCCAATTCCGCGCGCAACAGTCAACCCAGGTGGCTTGATTTTAGGGGAGCACTACAGTGGATTTGTGAGCCTGGAGATTCTTACGAATGCCTGTGCGAATGAGAAAATTTGTTACCTAATCGTATCCCGATGTGGGACCCCGTCATTTGGAGGGCTGTGTGAGTTTGAAAGAGTTGAGTCGGATGGGATTGAGTCAGGTCATTGTGGGCATGGGAGTAGCTAGGTTAAGTCGAAAGTTCTGTCCGAAAAATGGTGCCATGATCCTTTATGGACATCGGGTGGCAGACGACGAGGAAGGATGTCTTCCGGGGTTAAGGCCTTCCTGGCTAACCGAGCATCTTGATTACCTCAGTCGGCACTATCATTTCCTTCCTCTTAGTCAACTTCTTGATTGTTACGAACGACACCAATCAATTCCATCTAATTCTGTTGTCATTACTTTCGATGATGGATTCCGTGATAATTTCACGAATGCATACCCCATTCTTCAGCAGTACCATGTTCCAGCGACCGTGTTTCTGGCGACTGGTTGTGTGTCTAGTGGTAACTTGCCTTGGCCTCAAACGGTTGGCTACCTGTTTCAAGAAACAAAAGTTGACAGTCTGTGTCACCGAACCACCAGGGAAATACCTGTTACACTAAAATCACCAATGGACCGAAATACCGCAAGAATCACTGTCAGGAAAGCTCTTGGGCCTATGCCTCGTGTTGAGCGAGAGCAGAGCATTGCGGAACTGTCTCGATTACTTCAGGTAGAAATCCCGCGGGAGCGAATGTTGTCCTGGGATCAGGTCGAGACGATGCAAAAAGGAGGAATTGAATTCGGAGCGCATTCGTTTTCACATCCCTGGATGGCCCTGCTATCTCCAGAAGAAGCCCGATGGGAGATGGAAACCTCTCTTCACGAAATCCAACATCGTTGTGGAATTGCACGTCCCCCCTTTGTTTTCCCGGCTGGCTCATATACCCCTGACCTTGTGAAGATGGCAGTCTCTGTGGGATTTCGGTGTGTCTTCCAATCTCACCATAGTTTGCGCGTCAATCAAATTGGAGTGAACGATCAGTTCTCATTATCCAGGATCGGACTTCCCAATGCGCCAGGAGTCATATTGGAGGCAGAATTGGATGGCCCCTTCCATGCTCTGCGTGGACTCTATCGCTCCTAGGATCCTGTCCCCGACATTGACCTGAGCGCAGCAGTGGCTTCTGGCAAATCTCATATCCGCCCCTCTACACATAAGCTCCCTCTCAAGGAGACAGTTCAAAGGATAACTTCGAGCTTCTCGACGTTGCCCCCGTTTCGGGACAGCTCTTAATCGAGCAAAGGGCTTCTTCTGCGTTCTGTTTCCCTGACGTTGACCGACGAACTCGCTCAGAGTCTGGTGTCCGGGTGAGCTTGGGGACGACGAGTATTGTAGTCCACGCGCATTTTTCAATAATCGTCTGCGCTCCGCCAAATGAGACGAACTGATGCACGTTCAAACATTCTTCCTAGGGCCTGTTAACACTACTGACTCTGTTTATTCAATACTGCGCCTATGGAACTTACCGAGGTACAGCATCGTCACATCAAGCGATGCTTGCCGACTCCACGCGGCAACGTCACGCTCGACAATCTGCAGGTCCTAAACGCGATCTTGTACGTCGCTGAGCAAGGTTGCAAATGACGTGGCCTCCCCAAGCAGTTTGGGAACTGGCACACGATCTATACACGCATGAACCGGTGGGCAAAGAGCGGCGTGCTGGATCGGGTCTTTACCCAGTTGCAACAGGCGCAGATCATTCGTGTGAAGATCGAGGCCGTCGCGTTGGACAGTACGATCGTCAAGGTCCATCCAGATGGGACGGGGGTGTTAAAAAAAACGGCCCGCAAGCCCTTGGCCGATCCCGCGGCGGATGGACCACCAAGATTCATCTGGTTGCCGCGAATGTTCGCACGGCCCTGACATTTCCCCTGTCCCCAGGCCAGGCCCACGATATCCCTGAGGGGCGCAAGCTGCTGCATCGCTTCAGGAAACGGCCGCGCCCGATCCCCTTGTTAATGGATCGAGCGTATGAAGGCGATGAGACACGACAGCTGGCCGTGGAACTTGGATATGTCCCGGTGGTGCCTCCTAAAGACAACCGCCCAGGTCATGGGACTACGATCGCACCCTGTATAGAGAGGGGGATCTTGAAAATCGGACAGTATGCTAAGTGGTAGCCTGGCTTCACAAACGCCACCGCGCGGTGGCGTACCAAAGGAGCGAGGCGATGAAGCGAACGAGACGGAATCACGGAGCGACCTTCAAGGCGCAGGGGGCCTTGGCAGCCGTCAAAGGTGATAAGACGCTGGCTGAATTGGCTGAACAATTCAGCGTCCACCCCACTCAGATCACCGAATGGAAGCAGCAGTTGTTGGCGCGAGCCGCAGACGTGTTCGGCGGAACGAAGGCTCCCTCAGAGACGCCGGATCTCAAGACCCTGCATGCGAAGATCGGCCAACTGGCGTTGGAGAATGATCGTTTAGAAGGGGCGCTCACCAAGGCCGGCTTGCTGAGCGCAAAGCGATGATCGATCGCACGCATCTCTTGCCAGTCGTGCGGCAAGGCCAACTCCTGAAGCTGGCCCGCTCGACCACGAGCTCCTCAGGCAAGAGGGCCGCGCCATTGGTCGACGCCAGGTGGCCACTCTGATGCGCCGCATGGGGATTGAGGCCCTGTATCAAAAACCACATCTCAGTCAGCGACATCCGGCCCAGCAGGTTTCTCCCTATCTCTTGCGCGACCGCACGCCCCAATCAGGTCTGGGCCGCCGATAGCACCTATATTCCGATGCGCCGGGGCTTTGTGTATCTCTTCGCAGTGCTCGACTGGGCGACTCGCCCAGTTGCTGACCACGGAGTTCTGCCTCGATGCCGTGCGGGAAGCGATCACGCAGTATGGCTGCCCCGAGATTTTCAACACCGACCAAGGGTGTCAGTTCACCCGCCAGGAATTCACGGGACTATTGAAAGACTAGGGGATTCAGATCAGCATGGACGGCAAAGGCTGCTGGCGGGATAACGTCTTTGTGGAACGGTTGTGGAGAAGCATTAAATACGAGGAGGTCTACCTGCACGCGTATGAGACCGTCAGCACGGCACATCAAGGGCTGGAGCGCTATCTGCTGTTCTACAACCGGACCCGACCGCATCAGGCGCTTGATGGCCAGACGCCTGACCAGGGGCATTATGACAATCGGACGACACGGCAGACCCGCTGCGTCGTCAGCATTCCGCCAGGCACCACTTAAGAACTGGCAGAAGCTGTCCAACCAACCGGAGCCACCTCTTAGACGCCGCAATGAGATCGAACGGGTGTTCCGCCGGCTCAAAGGATTTCGGCGCCTCTTCTCGCGGTTTGACAAACTCGATGTCATGTTCGTCGCGTTCATCACCTTCGCCTTGATCGTGGATGGCGTACGGTAGTGTGAACAGGCCCTAGTCAGATGAAGTCGAGCTGCACGCCACGGCGATAGGGCCCGTCTCCAAAAGCACAGGATTAGAATTCTGTCCTATCCGTTTGTAGCCAAACGGGGGCGGACCTGCTCGAGATTGCGGATGCGGAACCGAAGGGCCGTCTGATCTTTGTCCCGACTCTTCCGATACCATGACGTCCGACGATCTGTTTTTCAGAGAATCAAGCGGGGATCGAGGAAGCAGTCTTTCGTCGAGGACCGTCGAAGCCGGTATCGTACTCTAGTTTTGATTTGACGCCGTTGTCAGGGGGAGACGTCACATCCTTGAGTGCCGCATTATCCAGCGACAGATCCGCATACATCCACTTCAGACGCCGTTCTCATTTTCCACTTCCTTCAGCCGCTTCACATCGGATGCCTCCTGCTCCCGTACTTGGCTCTCCACTTGTACGTGGAGATGATACCGTATTGCCGCCGGATCTTGTTGACGGGCCGGTCGGCATCGGTCTCTCGTCAACACAATCTCCGCCTCGGTGAACTTTGACTGGAGTATGGAAATCTCCTCGGTAGGGTGTCAGAACGTTCTCCTTATCACTGTCCTAATCTAGGGGAGCTTATAGCCGCGTCACTACCGAAAACTTACATTTCTGACCCATAACACCCATAGCCTGTGAACAGTTTTGAACCAGTTTGAACTCATTGTTGAGATTGTTTCTTTATTCTCAAGCCACTAGCGAACGGTCTCTTTGGCACAATGGTTGCCTTAACCTATGCTATTGACATAGTTCTGGAAATACTCACGACATACGGTCCCCTCAGCCTGTTGCGGACTATTCCAGAGGAGCCTCGATATGGATCGATTCAACCAAGCAATAATCGGTGTCTGCATTTTTAGCAGTATCCTCTTGCAAGACGTGGGGGCTCCTGCAGCGACCTACTATGTCGCCACGACCGGCAGTGACGGCAATCCTGGCACAGAAACACAACCGTGGCGGACGGTCGCCTATGCGGTCGCCATCATGGTCGCAGGGGATACGACCTATGTCCGGGGTGGAACCTACAAAGAAGAGATCATCCGCTTCGGAAAGTCTGGTACCCAGTTGGCGCCCATTAAGCTTCGCAATGCTCCGGGCGAATCGCCAATCATCGATTGTATTGACGCGTCAAAACTTCATAGGATTCTTATTCAACATCCGTCTGGTCCTTTGAATCCCATGGGCTGGATCACAGTTGAGGGGTTTGAGATCCGGAATTGCTACAATGGGATCAAGATCATCAGCGGTCATGACCTCACCATTCAGCGAAATTGGATTCACCACAATAAACCTGGAAGCGGAATTCTTGGGAATGGTACCAGGGTGCTGTTTGATCGGAACATCATCAACCACAATGCCAATATTGAGGGGTGTGAGGCTGGCACATCTCCCTGTCGGCCGGGAGGCCATGGCATCTATTTCCATGGGACAGCCGTCACAGTCACGAATAACATCATTTACGATAACCTGACTTTCGGCATTCAACTCAATGGGTCCACGGCAAGCTCAACGTACAACCCTACCACTGACCCAGGGCCGGAATACGCAGTATCAGAGAATTGGCTGATTGCCAACAACACACTCGCCTACAACCGCAGAGGGGCTGGCCTGGTTGTGTGGGGCTTTTCCTGTAACAACGCACGGATTGAGAACAACATTTTCTATGAGAATGCAGCCACAAATTCGGATGCGACACAAGGAGTGCACTTCACTTCCACCACTTGTACTGGGGTAGTGGTTAGGAATAATCTCTTCTACGCCAGCGGTAGCGGGGGTACGGCGGCCTTTGGATCTGGTGCGACTGAAGGCGTGCACTACATTCAAGCTAATAATATCATCAACGTCAGTGCACCAGCATTCGTTAATGCTCCAGCCACACTTCCGGCGTCGCCGAACTTCGCCCTGACCCAACGAAGCCCGGCCATTGATGCGGGGTTGCTCCTTGCTGCGATCAGAACATCGTTCGATGGGACTCCTCGACCTCGAGGACACACCTACGATATCGGCGCCTATGAATTTAGTGCCGATGGTAACAGGCAAGAGCCCTCTGCACCGACGGCATTACAATTCAGTGATCCTCGGCGATGAACAACTCTTCGCTCGATTCGAGTTCCCGCTTCTTGAATGCTCCAAAACGCAGATGCAAGATCTTGCCAGAAAGCACGGATTTATTGAGGTCCTCGAAAAATTATGGTTCTGTCACCAGCCGAAACACGGCGTTCCCTGCGGAACGTGCAGTTCTTTCGCCGTCTGTGTGCCGGGGACGCCGGTTCAAGAATGTGCCGAGGAAAGTCAGTTTCAGCGGTCATTGCGAAAGGGGGGAACGGTATGGGTTCGGTTTAGGAAGAGCAGGATTGTCCGTATTCTCCGGCGAGTTAAGTTTTTCCAGCCAATTAGGTCTGCTGTTGAAAGCGCTTTTTGTTGAGAAGACCGGGAGATATAGCACAGGGAGTATTCGATCTTGGTGTGGGTCCCTGCGTTCCTCAGTCAAAAAGGCAGGGGAACGCAGGGACGGTACTTGAATGAGAGAGTTATCCCTCATCCACTCACAGGCCAGATGCCTGGAACGCCTTATTGAGGACGGAACGGATCTTCAGTTACTTTGGGCCGAAGTTGGCGCTGTAAGAAATGATTGAGTGGCGTTTGAACTGTATTCATAAGCACCAACATCATGAGTGCTGCCTTTAGGCCGAGTCGTGCCGGGATACGATATTTTGGTCGGGGCGAGGGCCAGGGGCAGGCCCCTGTCGATGGCTGGGCTCCCTGAGGCCAGGGAGAAATTCGGCGACGACGGAAGTGTGGCCGGGGCGTTGACGAATCTTGGATTGATCGTATTCACGATGTTGCCGGACTGCGTGTAGTGGGTTCCTTCCCTTGCTGCAGTCCCGAGGAACTTCACACCGCCGGACCCACTCGCATAGGCAAGGTTGTTTCTGATTGTAATCCCTGTACAGGTTGTCGATATAAAATTAATCCCCTGTGAAGAGGTCGACAGACCGTTGACCGCGTTCTCGTAGAAAACATTGTTCTCAATCCGTGCCCTGTTGCATGTGGAGCCCCACACGACCATGCCGGCCGAATTCTTATTGTACGCAATAGTATTATTAGCGACGATCCAGTTAGCCGATACTGCAAACTCAGGACTTGGGTGATATGTGGATCTATAGAGCGAGCTAGTGGAGCCATTCTGTTGGATGCCGTAGGTCCAGTTATCGTAAATGAGGTTGTTGGTAATTGTGAAGGCTGTGCCGTTTGCGTATATGCCATGACCTCCTGGGTTGGAACCGGTTCCGTACGCATTGTGGTTGATCCGGTTACGATCAATCAGGACTCTTACGCCATTGCCCAAAATCCCACTATTACGACTGTCGTGAATCCAATTGCGCCGGATTGTGAGATCTTGGCCGTTATGCATCTTGATCCCATTATAACCATTCTTTATCTCAAACCCCTCGATCGTGATCCAACCCATCGGGTACCTAGTACCAGAAAAGTTCTGAAAAAGTATCATCTTGCTGGATGCCTTGTCAGTAAAGTCAATAATAGGGAACTCACCGGGAGCACTGAGAAGCTTAATTGGAGCTGAGGAAGTGCCGGATCTCCCGAATTGGATCAGCTTTTCTTTGTATGTTCCCTTCCGGACATAGGTCGTATCGCCCGCAGTCATTTGTTTCACCGCATGGGCGATGGTCTGCCAGGGCTTAGTGCTAGTGCCGGGGTTACCGTTGCTCCCGTTTGTGGCGACATAGTACGTTGCCGCTTGGCCGGTGACGGGCAGCAAAAGGGTAGTGACAACAACAAGGGTGGCACAGATTGTTTGTTTGAGAGCGATCTGCATAATATCGGACTCCTTAGTTGTCCGCAAACGGTTAAGACGTGCTCGTGATCTATCGTTCCTCAAGTCAGGTATGGTGTATTCCTACAAGCAAATAGCGGGCCGTGGCGATGGCTGTCTTATTGTATAGAAGTCGTTGAAAAAATAAAGAAGGATTTCAAAGATGAATTTCACGCGCTGTTGGGAACAGCTCGTAATTGTAGCCAATGTATGCTGAGGAAGACACCCGGCCAGCTTTCTTGCCACCGCGATAGGTCAGATGAGTGGGATCTTCTTATAGGATAGGCTCCCCATAGGTCGAGACGGACCAAAAGAGAACGTTCTGGCAGCCCAAAGTTCTCCCTTGGCAGTGTCTACTTGACTGGGGAGCTTACAGTATTGCCAGCAACCATCTTAAACACCGCATAGGTGATGGTCTGCTATGGCCGAGAGATTGTGCCAGGATTACTCAGGATTACTATTGCTCCCGTTCGTGGCGACATAGTACGTTGCAGCGTGTGCCGCAACGGTTTGTACAAGGGATACCTGGCAAGAAAGCAGGTAAAGGGGGCCTCGGAAATCGGGCAGTGTGGTAAGTGAGAGCCTGGCTTCACCGACGCCACTGAGCGATGGCGAATCAAAGGAGCGTTAGGTGGATTCCTGGAATGTGTAACGCATGACAGTATGCAGATACGTTGGTTGAGGAAGGCTATGCTGGAAGAAGAAAGTCGAATTCAGGATGTGTACGAGAGACGGCGGCGAGAAAAAGGTCGGCTTTATTCCTTGTGGAATAGCGGACAGCTATTCTGGGTTCAGGAGCTGGAACGCGCACTTCTTGACCTGTTAAAAGAAAACGGCATTGATTCCCTTGAAGAAAAGGGTATTCTTGATATCGGGTGCGGTTCTGGTTATTGGATTCGAGAGTTTCTAGAGCTCGGTGCGATGCCGGAGAATCTGGCGGGTATAGATCTCCTGGATTGGCGCATTGATGCTGCTAGACAAGCGTGTCCAGCAAAAGTCCGATTTGAACGTGGCAATGCCGAGCAACTTGGATTTTCCGATCAGTCTTTCGATGTGATTATGCAATTCACTGTGTTTTCATCTATCCTTGATCCAAACATAAAACGGAAGGTTGCTTCTGAAATGTTACGTGTTCTTAGGGATGATGGCTTTATCATCTGGCATGATTTCTTCTTTCGAGATCCTCGAAATAGCGACGTCAGAGGTGTCACCAGAAAGGAGATCTGCCAGCTGTTCCCCCGGTGTCAGGTTGAGCTTCGACGGATTAATCTGGCATTGCCCGTAGCCCGTGCTGTTGCTCCGTATTCCTGGCTGCTATGTTGTCTGCTCGAAAGACTCAAGGTGTTTAATACTCACTATTTGGGGCTCATCCGTAAAGAGCCTCTTTGAATTGAGGTAATTCTGTCAAACGGCTGGGGTGCTTGCTAAGGTGTTCCATAAAGTTTTCCATTTACCCTTCTGCAAGGGTAGTACAGTACGAGAACTTTTGGATTAGACGTAGTTTCTGTAGTCCGATGCCTTCTCCGGTTCTGAGCTGCTGCCGGTTTCAAAGACACCGAGTTAGGTGTATGAGTGAAACCGGAGGTAGGTCATGGAGCGACGCAAGTTTACACGAGAGTTTAAGCGGGAGGTCGTAGAAGACCGCGCGATTCCCGGTCATTGGGAAGGGGATCTGATCGCTGGGGCTCAGAATACGCACCTGGTTACCCTGGTGGAACGGCGGTCACGCTTCACGATGCTGGTGAAGGTGCCCTGAAAAGACACGGTTAGCGTCGTGACGGCGTTGTGCGCACAGATCCGACACCTGCCCGCCGTATTGTGTTGGTCGCTCACCTGGGATCGCGGGATGGAATTGGTCCAGCACAAACAATTGACACTTGCGACCAAGGTGGACGTCTATTTTGTGATCCGCAAAGTCCGTGGCAGCGCGGCACCAACGAAAACACGAACCGCTTGCTCCGTCAGTATTTCCCGAAAGGCACCACCCTGTCACAGTACTCCCAGGTAGACTTAGACCGGATTGCCTTACGATTGAATCAGCGTCCGCGAAAGACGTTGGGATTTCAAACCCCAGCGGCTATATTGGAGACCAGCGTTGCGCGCACCGCTTGAACCTACCACGGTCAGCGCCCCTGTTATTGTCTTAGATATCGCAGGATCTTTGGCACTATTCTCCCAATCTCTAGAATTGAGGGGGCGACAAAGAGGTTCCTATGCTTTCCGTGATCATTCCCTGTCGAAACGAATCTCGACACATTGAGACCTGCGTACGCTCAATCCTTGCTCAGGAGCGTCCTTCAGGGGGCATGGAAGTTCTTGTCGCAGATGGCCTGTCGGACGACGGCACCCGAGAGATTTTGCAGCGGCTTGCCAAAGAGCATCCTGAGTTGCGGGTGGTGGATAATCCCCGCCGTGTCACTCCCTGTGCGATGAATGCCGGCATTCGTGAGGCGCGTGGAAAATACATCGCCATCTTGGGGGCACACTGCGAGTATGCCGCCGATTACTTACGGACCTGCGTTGAACTGCTCGATGAACACCCTGAGGTCTCTTGTGCTGGGGGACCGATTCATAGCGCCGGCCGAAGCGTGTTTGGTCGAGCTGTTGCTGCCGCGATGTCTCATCCCGTGGGGATAGGCAATGCCAAGCATCGGCATCCTAACTATGAAGGCTATGCCGAAGGGGCCTGTTATCCGGTGTTTCGCAAGGAAGTCTTTGAAACGATCGGGCTCTACGATGAAATGTTGGTGCGTAATCAGGATGATGAGCTCAATTATCGTCTCACAAAACAAGGCGGGAAGGTTTTTCTTTCTCCACGCGCCCGTTCAACGTACTTCGTGAGAGAGACGATTTCATCGCTGTTTCGCCAATATTTCGAGTATGGATATTGGCGGGTTGCCGTCATTAAGAAACATCGGATGCCTGCGTCGTTTCGCCATCTCGTCCCGCTCATATTTCTGATCGGTCTGGTCGTTTCGTTCGCACTCGCCGTGATTGTTCCGGAAGGCTGGCGCCTTCTCATGCTGGCGGGTCCCTGTGTCTACGTACTTATACTTTGTGGCGTCGGGCTTCATCTGTCTCGTCGGGCAGGGTGGAAGGTCGGTTTTCTGTTTCCTGTGGCAGCCGCCACGCTGCACATTGCCTACGCGATTGGTTTTCTGTGGGGTTTCCTGCAAGGTGCGCAGGCGTCTAATGTGAACCATGCGCCAACCAAAAGCGCAACGGGTGCCGAGTCTCGTTGAAATTCGCCGACCGAGTCTTTAGGAAGCCGGACAGCGTTTGAGTGGTCTAAGACGGTTTATGCGTTGGGAGAGGGGGGGAGATGTGATGAGTAATGAATCTGATCAACGTGAACATCGCAAGGTTCACGTGGCTGTCGTGGGAGCCGGCTATTGGGGGAAGAACCTGGTGCGTAACTTTGCCGGCTTGGGAGCGCTCGCTGCCATCTGTGACAATGATGCCGAACGGTTAGCGTCGTTTGGCACGCAGCATCCAGGTGTGAAGCTGGTCCGAGCCTATTCGGAGGTGCTGTGTGATGAGACGATAGAGGCCGTGGCAATTGCCACACCAGCCGAGGGACACGCAGATTCGGTACGGGAGGCCTTGCTGGCCGGTAAAGACGTCTTTGTAGAGAAGCCGCTCTGTCTGTCAGTCCACGAGGGCGCCGAGCTCGTTGCCTTGGCTAAGAAGAATAATCGCATTCTCATGGTCGGACATCTCCTCTGGTATCACCCTGCCGTGCTGAAACTGAAGGAATTGATCCGGACGGGAGAATTGGGCCACATTCAGTACATCTATTCAAACCGATTGAATCTGGGTAAGATCCGCCGGGAAGAGAATATTCTCTGGAGCTTTGCGCCCCACGATATCTCCGTCATCCTGGGGCTGCTCAATGAAACTCCCGATGGAGTCCTCGCCCAAGGTGGGAACTACCTCCATCAGCATATCGCCGACGTGACTATCAGTCTGCTGTCGTTCCCAAGTGGAGTGAAGGCCCATATCTTCGTTTCCTGGCTGCATCCCTTCAAGGAACAGAAACTGATCGTGGTAGGCGACCGAAAGATGGCGGTGTTCGACGATCTGGAGAAAAAGGACAAGCTGTTTCTCTATCCTCATTCCATCGACTGGAAGGACAATCTCCCAATCGCGAACAAAGCGGACGCCCAGACTGTTGAACTGGAACAGGGAGAGCCCCTGCGAGCTGAATGCCTGCATTTCCTGGACTGTGTGGCAACGCGCACCAAGCCGAGAACGGACGGGGAGGAAGGGTTGCGGGTACTGTCCGTGTTGCAGCGATGCCAAGAGGCGCTGGAACAGAAGTCCGGTCAGCCCAGGACAACAGCTGCCTCGAAGCCAGATAGACATTACTTTGCCCATGAATCGGCCTTCGTTGACGAAGCGGTGGAAATAGGCGAGGGAACGAGTATTTGGCACACGTCTCATATCCTCAAAGGATCGCGTATCGGGAAGAACTGCAAAATCGGGCAGAATGTTGTCGTCGGTCCCCGTGTTACCGTGGGCCATGGAGTCAAAATTCAAAATAACGTGTCCGTATATGAAGGCGTCACACTTGAAGACCATGTCTTCTGCGGGCCATCAATGGTATTTACAAACGTGTTTAATCCTCGAAGCGAGATTCCTCGTATGAACGAGCTGCGGCAGACGCTTGTAAAACGAGGAACCACACTGGGGGCCAATTCAACCATTTTGTGCGGGATTACAATCGGGCGATATGCATTCGTCGGTGCAGGAACGGTGGTGACCAAGGACGTGCCGGATCACGCACTCGTAGTAGGCAATCCCGGACGGGTGACAGGTTGGATGTGTCTGTGCGGGGTGAAACTCCGCGTCAAGGGTAAGAAAGCCGCCTGTCCGACCTGTGGGCAACAATACCGCGTCGAACGTACCGGAATGACGGCAGTTTAGGAAAGGAGATCTTCATGGGTGTTCCATTACTTGATTTGAAAGCGCATCACGAACCGCTCCAGCAGGAAATCATGGCGGCGTTGGAGCGGACGTTCCGGAGCCAAGCCTTTATTCTCGGTCCGGATGTCGGTAAGTTGGAGGAACGAGTCGCTGTCTATTGCCAGACGACGTATGGTATCGGCGTGAGCTCCGGGACCGACGCCCTGCTGGTCGCCCTCATGGCTCTCGGTATCGGCCCCGGTGATGAGGTCCTCACCACGCCGTATTCCTTCTTTGCCACGGCCGGAGCAGTCGTGCGACTGGGCGCTAAACCGGTGCTTGTAGACATTGATCCCGTCACCTATAACCTCGATCCTGCAAAAATTAAGTCGGCGCTGACGGCCAACAGCAAGGCGATTATTCCGGTCCATCTTTACGGACAATGCGCCGATATGGCCCCGATTATGGATGTGGCCAAGCAGCACAGTCTGAGCGTCATCGAGGATGCGGCCCAAGCCATTGGTTCGGAATATGGCGACGGGCGACGAGCCTGCAGCATTGGAACCATCGGCTGCCTGTCGTTTTTTCCGAGCAAGAATCTTGGATGCTTGGGCGATGGCGGAATGGTCGTGACCAACGATCCTGATCTCGCCGAGCGGATGCGAGTCCTGCGAGTCCATGGCAGCAAGCCCAAGTATTATCACAAGCGAATTGGAGGGAACTTCCGTCTCGATACGATTCAGGCCGCAGTTCTAAACGTCAAGCTCAACTACCTTGATGGGTGGACCAAAAGACGGCAGGAGAACGCCAGTCGGTACGAGAGCTTGTTTAAGCAGAGCGGCCTCATGCAGAAGGGGAAAGTGAAATTGCCAGAGCCTGTCTATCGCAACTCGGGCGCGAAGCACTACCACATTTATAACCAATTTGTGCTCAGAGTTGAGCAGCGAGATGCCCTCATGACCCATTTGAAGCAGAAAGGAATCGGGGCGGAAATTTACTATCCGGTCCCGTTCCATCTGCAAGAATGTTTTTCCTACTTAGGTTACCGGGAGGGAGACTTTCCTGAGTCGGAGCGCGCAGCCAAGGAGACTGTCGCGGTTCCCATCTATCCCGAGCTGACTGGCGAACAACAGACCGAGGTGGTGGAGGCGATAACAGCGTTCTACAGGTAGCCATGAGCAATTGTCTCCGAAATAGAATGTTCTGAAGTGCAGATTTGTCGGTGTCGAGCATCTCTCTCCATGCGCTACTTCTTTCATCGCGAGTAACCAGGTGGATGCATGATCCAAAAGATTGATTGGCCAGAGGGAAAAGATTTTGCGTTTACTATCTTCGACGATCCTGATGGGGATTCGGTTGAGACGTTGGAGGTTGTGTATTCTTTTCTTCGTGATCTCGGTCTCCGCACGACGAAGGCGGTCTGGCCTATCCGAGGAGACGACATACCTAAGGTGGGTGGGACCACGTGTGAAGACGAGCGCTATCTTAAGTCGGTCCTTGGTCTAAAGGAGCAGGGATTCGAAATCGGGTTTCATAACGCTACATATCATACGTCCACTCGAGAGCAGACCTCTCGTGGGCTCGAGAGATTTCGGCAGCTGTTCGGGCATGATCCCTATTCGGTAGCGAATCATACTGGTTGCCGAGAAAATATTTATTGGGGTAGCGCCCGTGTTTCTGGTGTTCGCCGGCTTATCTATAATACGTTGAATCTGAAGAGGAGCGGGAATAACAACGTGTCCCAAGGCCACATTGAAGGAAGTCCGCTGTTCTGGGGCGATCTCTGCCGAGAGAAAACCAAGTATGTCAGGAATTTTGTATTTGGAGACGTGAATACGTTCAAGGCTTGCCCGGTAATGCCTTATCATGATGCTGCGCGCCCATTCGTCAATTACTGGTTTGCCTCCTCGGAAGGGGCGAATGTCGACTCGTTCAATGTGACAGTAAGCGAGGCAAGTCAGGACAGATTGGCGATGGAAGGTGGGGCGTGCATTATGTACACCCATTTTGCCTCCAGATTTCTTGAAAACGGCAGGCTCAATGAGCGTTTTAAGATGCTCATGGAACGATTGAGCAAAATGAACGGATGGTTTGTTCCGGTCAACACTCTATTGGATTACATTCTGCGCGCGCGTGGTCATTACGTTATTACTCAGAAGGAGCGGAGTGCTCTTGAAGCTCGATGGATATGGCACAAGATTGCCAATACTCGTGGGCGCAGTTGATCATGGACGCAACGTGTTTGATGAAGTGGAAACGATAAGGCTGTGCGCACGATCATTTGTATAGGTCAAGATGTCACCCTGCACCTTAGCGCCCCTCATGCGGCCGCTGCTGATTGTACTCCGCCAGCTAGGCATCGAGATCGGTCTGCATCTCCTTCCAGCCTCCATGGATTTCTTGCAGAACACTACGCAATGCCACCAGTTCAGCCCGGATTGCCTATTTACAAGAAAGCACGTCGAAATACTGCAATCTAGCTGAATAAAACCCCGTAAGCTTTCTCATGTAAATATATGTTTTAAATAGAGAATCTTCTGGCAATCGACGGCAGTCCCATGGCGATACAATTTGTAATCAGGGCAGAGAAACTCTATGGTGATCTGTTCTTCCTGAAGGTGGCTCCGCTTAGCCACATCAACCCTTAGAGATTATAAAACTCTAATTCAATATTCCTCAATAGCCTTGAGCCTTCTAATGTTGTAGGATTGATCTCATTTGATCCTTGGGGTATTTTTCTTCAACAGATACAGCTTCATGGCCCCTCCAAAGGTGGGTTGTGCTTTTCCGGAATTATGGGAAAGTAGAGCTCTGGGCGGGCATGTTTGTTAGCCGAAGAGGAGATCTGTGAATGAAAGAATTTTTGCCTTTTCATAGGTCTGATGTTGGCGAAGAAGAAGTATCAGAAGTAGTGGAGGTACTTCGCTCTGGTTGGTTGACAACGGGGCCCAAGGTGCGGGAATTTGAGCGGGAATTTGCCGCAATGGTTGGAGCTGAGCACGCTGTCGCAGTTAATTCCTGTACGGCCGCCCTCCATCTTGCCCTTGAAGCAGCTGGTGTGAGCGAGGGGGATGAAGTGCTGGTCCCGACAATGACCTTTGCCGCAACGGCTGAGGTGGTGACCTACTTCAAAGCTCGACCAGTTCTGATCGATTGCATGCCGGACACGCTGAATCTAAACACGGATTGTATCCAACAGGCCATCACAGATAAAACGAAAGCGATCATTCCTGTCCATTTTGCTGGGCATCCGTGCGACCTGAAACCCATTCACACGATCGCACAGAATCATAATCTATACGTGATCGAAGATGCCGCCCATGCTTTGCCGGCTCGATATCATGGCAAAATGATCGGCGGGATCTCTGATGCCACGTGTTTTTCATTCTACGCGACGAAGAATATCACCACAGGCGAAGGCGGAATGGTTACCACGAATAACGCCGAATGGGCGGCTCGCATGCGGATGATGAGTTTGCATGGTCTCAGTCGAGATGCGTGGAATCGCTACTCTGCGCAAGGTTCGTGGTATTACGAAATACTCTCGCCTGGTTTTAAGTACAATCTGACGGATATCGCCGCGGCGCTTGGTTTGGCTCAATTGAAGAAGTGTGAACGTTTTTGGAAAGGACGCGAACACTATACCACTCTGTATCAGGAAGGTTTTCACGATCTCCCCGAGATAATGTGTCCTCCAGCCGCGTCCCATGTACAGCATGCATGGCATCTGTACGTCATTCAGTTGAATCTGGATCGTTTGCAGATCGGTCGCGATGAATTCATCCGGCAACTGCAACAAGCCGGTATCGGCTGCAGCGTGCACTTTATTCCCCTCCATTTGCATCCCTATCATCGGGACAGGGGAGGCTACCGACCTGAGGATTTCCCCGTTGCTAGCAGAGCATTCGAACGGATCGTTTCATTGCCGTTGTACTCGAAGATGACGGAGGGCGAGGTCAATCGTGTGATTGAGACCGTTCGTGAGCTTATCAAGAGGAACCGCCGGTGATGAAACGCACATTTGACGTCTGCATGGCCGCCCTGGGGTTGGTGTTTACGGCGCCACTGCTGGCGATCATTTCCGTATTGATCAAGCTGGATTCTCAGGGCCCGGTGATCTTTCGTCAGATTCGAGTAGGACAGGGGTTTCGTCCCTTCGCCATACAGAAATTCAGAACCATGGCTGTGGATGCTCCTGGTTCCGGCTTGCCTCTTACAGTAGGACAAGATTCTCGCATTACGAGAATCGGTCGAATACTACGGAAATGCAAGCTCGATGAACTGCCCCAGCTATGGAATGTTCTCGTCGGTGATATGAGCTTTGTCGGCCCAAGGCCGGAAGTCCCGCGTTATGTTGAACGCCTACGTTCTGAGTTTTCTGAAGTGCTCACGGTCCGTCCTGGGATTACAGACTTGGCCTCGTTGAGATATATCGATGAGGCGTCGATCCTCGCGTATTCATCAAATCCCGAAGAAGAATATCAGCTTAAAGTTCTTCCGGAAAAGCTTCGATTGGCAAAGTTCTATATCCGGCATATGTCTTTGCGCCTCGATCTCGCCATTATCATACAAACATTGCTGCATATTGCTGGGCTTCCGGTAGTAGTTTTCACACATCCTGAACTAAAGGCCGCTGTCGAGCCTTCCCTGGCCTCTCCTTGGACGAGTCTGTCGTCCTTTATTATGAGGTGGCGAAAACCAATTGTTGTCGTTCTTGATGTGGGTTTGATCCTTCTGGCAAACTACTTTGCATTCGCCCTGAGATATGATGGGAGCATCCCCGATGGGGAGCTTCACACCTTCGAGCAAACAGTACTCGCGCTGGTGGCCATTCGAGGAGTAGCGTTTGCCTTGTTTGGCCTGAACGAAGGTTTGTGGAGGTATACGAGTCTGTGGGATCTCCAAAATATTATAGGGGGGGTCTTAACAAGTACGGTCGTATTTTATGGCTGGGTTCATTGGGTGATGGGGATTTATAGTTACCCGCGTTCTATATTTGCCATAGATGCCATCCTGCTCATCGGCCTTCTGGCCGGAGTGAGATTGCCCGCTCGCGTTCTTCGTGATAAACCGATTTTTCAGAAAAAGCGGAGAGTTTTGGTCGTCGGCGCTGGAGACTCAGGCGAACGCGTCGTTCGGGAGATGAAAACTCGAACGATATTCAACTGTCAGCCGATCGGATTTGTCGACGATAACGCTGGTCTTCTTAATCAGCGCATCCATGGAGTCAGAGTGTTGGGCACAGTGCGGGATCTTCCCAAGCTTGTAGAAGGGCTCAAACCGGAAGTAGTGGTGGTTGCGGAACCGAATGCGACTCCTGAGTTTCTGCGAGACCTCGTTATCACATTGGAGCCGTATAACATATCAATCAAAACCTTGCCCGCCAAGGAGGAACTTCTCACGGACCAAAGTGCCGTCAGTCAGATCCGCAATGTTTCGATCCCGGACCTTTTGTCAAGAGCTCCCATTGATCTTGACAAGGAAGCGACGAGACAGATGGTTAGGGGCAAGTGTGTGCTGATTACCGGTGCCGGCGGGTCGATTGGGTCGGAATTGGCTCGTCAAATTGCCTTGTTCGAGCCCAAAGTGCTCTTGCTCTATGAGCGACATGAGAACAGTTTGTACAACATTCATAAAGAATTAGATGATCGAAGACTTGTTTTCCCCGTTGTCCCGTTGATTGGTGATGTGACCGATGCCCAGCGGCTCTGTTCGGTGCTGGAAGAGTATAAACCACAGATCTTGTTTCATGCGGCAGCGCACAAGCATGTGCCTCTCGTGGAGCTGAATCCCATGGAGGCCGTGAAGAATAACTGCATCGGCACACGTGTAACGGCTGAAGCCGCGAGCCTCTACGGGGTCGAGCAATTCGTGCATATTTCGACTGATAAAGCGGTCAATCCATCAAGCGTGATGGGAGCTACCAAACGAGTAGCTGAACTTGTTATCCAGGATATTGCAAGGACTAGTCGGACTCGCTTCCTTCTGGTACGCTTTGGCAATGTTCTTGGGAGCAGTGGCAGTGTGTTGCTGCGATTCCAGGAACAAATCAGGGCCGGTGGACCCGTCACTGTTACACACCCGGAGATCCGACGATACTTTATGCTGATCCCTGAAGCAGTTCAGTTGGTGCTTCAGGCGGCAACCATCGGCGAGCAAGGCCACATTTATATCCTGGATATGGGAGAGCAAATCAAAGTCCTTGATATTGCTCGGAGTCTGATACGATTGTCCGGGCTCAATCCGGGGAAGGATATTCCTATTCGATTCGTCGGACTCCGTCCTGGGGAAAAGCTGTATGAGGAATTAGTCGGTGAGGGAGAGGTTGCCGTGCGATCATCCTTGGAGAAAATCTTGCAGATCCGGACAGTAAGCCAACTCAACTTCGAAGAGTTTCGAGAAAAGCTGTCTGGTTTGGAGGCTGCAAGTTATGGCGATGCGGCCGGTGTATTACTCGAACGACTCAAAGAGATCGTTCCGATGTTCCAAACCTGCGTCTCAGATCCGGAGTCTTCGGCATTGCCGGTTAGTACCTTGTAAGTCTAGAGATGTGTCGTCGATTCTGCGGTGCGTCTTCTATCTGAGTCTCGCTAGACTGTAATACCGTAACGGAAGCTGTTCGGAGGGTATGCATGCAATATCCTGAGTCAACCGCCTCAGTAGAACAAACAGGGATGGCTTCCGTTCGCGAGTATGCACTCATCGCATCACGCAACAAGTGGGTTATTGCGGGTGCGATAGCTTTTTCTTTGACCTTGGCCATCGGGTATTTGCTGATTGCTCCTCAATACTATCAATCACAGACGCTGATCGTGGTGGAAGAACGCAAGGGGATCGATCAAGTTATCAATAAGGGAGAAAGAGCGGATGAACATTTCGAGAGGCAGCTCTTTCTTATTCAGAAACAAATTATCAGTCAAGATTTCTTGGAGGTGATAGCAAAGGAACTCAGTCTGCGCCGGGATGGATCTAATGGCCAAGGTGAGGTAGCGAGTTGGATTGAGTTGGCAGGCATGACGAAGGTTGAGCGGGCCATGATCGACCCAGCCGGCGGAAAAGGTTTGCAGAACTTGGTTGATGGCTTTGTGGTCTCCTTTCTGGATCGGGACCCACAAGCGGCCAGGCAGGTGACTGCCCGAATCGCAGACAAATTCATTGAGGAGAATAACAGTGAGCGTGAGAAAGAGATCGAGGGCACGGGCGAGTTTCTCGAAGAAGAACTTCGATTGATGAAACGCGAGCTGGAGAAGAGAGAGGAAAACATCAGTAACTTCAAGAAGTCTCATCTCGGTAACCTTCCTCAGCAGACGGACACAAACCTTCGGGCCTTGGATCGAGTAGAAGCAGAGATCGCCGCCACGAACGAGAGTCTTCAGCGTCACTCCGACAAACTTGGCACGCTGAATCAAGAGGTTCACCTGTATCGTACGACCGGACAGTCGAATTTTAGGAGTGGAACCACACGCTCGATGGAACCCGATCCACTATTTCGGCACCTAAAGGAACTCCGAGAGAAGCTCGTCAAACTCAGAGCTGAATTTTGGGATGGATATCCCGAGATCATCTTAACGAAGGAGGAAATTCGGCAAACTGAAGAGGAGTTGACGAATGTATATGGTCCGGATGCGCTTCGGGTGGACAAAACGACGCCGCTGGACCCGGTCCTTCAGGATCTGTTGAAACAGCAGAGCGAAGAGCGAACCGAGATAGCTCTTCTCCGCCAACGTCTAGACCAACTGCGCACTACCAAGAGAGATCTTGAAAGACGTCTCGATAGGTCGCCTGCCGTTGAACAGGAGTTGCTCGTTCTCGAACGAGACTACAACAATTTGAAGAGCAATTACGCGATGCTCCTTGATAAGCGGTTGCATACACGGGTTGAAGAAAACATCGGAAAACGGCAGAAGGGCGGAAAGTATCGCATACTGGATCGCGCCACTTTGCCGCGGGAGCCGGTTATTCCAAACAAGCCAAGGGTTTTAGTACTGGGGTTCCTATTCGGGTGTGTTTTAGGGACAGGGTTGTCTCTCTTGCGTGAACACCTCACTCCTCAGTTCCGAAGCGCAGAAGATGTAGAATTTCTGCTCGCAGGCCCTCGACTGCTGGCAGCCATCCCTGATTTTTCATCGCTGTGGCGTACGGCCAGCACCTCGGGGTATTTCCAGGCACCTGCTCTGCCAAGACCTTCATTGGGACTGACCATGAGGTCTCAGTCGGAGATCGCACCGAACAACCAACCGCTAGCCGAACGGTCGAGTTCGCACGAGATCGACCGGAGATTTGTTGCGAAGCTGTTCCCTCGCTCTATGGCTGCTGAACAGTATCGTGTGGCTGCGGCGAGATTGCAGTTGCTCAATGCGACCGGGGGATCGATGGTTGTTGCTGTGACGAGTGCCATCAAAGGCGAAGGGAAAACCACGACCGTCATTAATCTCGGGTATACTCTGTCGCGAGATTTTGGTAGGCGTGTACTCGTGCTGGATTGTGACTTTGTCTATCCGGAATTGAGGGCCTTCCTAGAATCACCGGTACGATATGGGCTTATTGATTGTCTCCGAAGTGACATTCCGGTGCAGCAGGCCATGAGTGCTTTCACTGATGTCCCATGCTGGATTATGCCGGCCGGCGAAGCTGTAGCTGACTCGAACGACCTATTACGGGCTGGTCAACTCAATCGTGTCTTGTCACAATTGCGAGAGGAATTTGACTATGTCCTCATAAATGCCCCGCCAATTCTTCCGGTAGCTACGATGAATGTGCTGGAAAGTCATTGCGATTTTCTCCTTCTTGTCGTAAGAGCCAACCTGACTTCCAAGCAAGCCGTCAAACAGGCGATAGGATCACTGCGCGCAGACAGACCCATCCATGTGATTCTCAATGGCGTGGCATCAAATTCTCTCCCAAGCTATATGTTGGATTACGCTGTCAGCGAGGGGCGAGTAGCAGTTTAACTTGTGATATTCCCGTAGCTTGCTGCGGGACAATCGTCTCTGGTGCTCTGAGAATATGATATGGAGGGTCCGAGGAACGAAGCTGTTTGAGTGCGTACTGTGCGTGGCGAATCCACTGTCACATTGTCTTTCCGCGAAATATCGAAGGGCGCTGCTTGCCCCTCCCTGACGGTTACAGAAGATCTCGCTGTACTCCGACATATCTCGCCGAGCCTTCTCACGAGTTTCGTCGTGCCGATGATGCACCAGCTCGTTCTTGAACATCCTCCAGAAAGTCTACATCGGCGCGTTGTCCTGGGGAAGGTTGATTGATTCACCTGTACGTTGAGAAATATATTCCTGGGTTGATCCCCATGGGTAATCAGATGGGAATCTGCTGATCCGGGAGCGTCTTTCTCGGGGGGGTGCCCACTGTCGGACTACCAATTTCCCCTGCTCATACACCTACCCACGCGCTTCCCGCCGCCAGCCGCCGTCGCGCCAAATACAGAGTCACTATGCCGCAGCTCCACTCACGGCACGACGCGATTCACCTCGTCGAGGAATCGCTTCCCCCGGCGGGTGGGCTTGTGATACTGATCAAACGTGAGCTCGCGGCGACCGTCTGTTTATGCGGGGTCCGTCTCCTTATCAGTGCTGCGCCACCCTTGAGCACGTCGCGACAGAGAATAAATCAGATTCCCCCTAGGTCGTAGCCAGATTTATCCCTTCACTCATTCGGCGAATTATCGTGAGTGATTACGATCGTATCGTCATCGATCTTCTGTGTATGAGACATGGATAGCTCGATCGAGCGTCATTCTGTAAGCGAGGTCCATGCATTGTCGTCTGAGGCTTCTCCCCTTCGGTTATGCCCATTCAAAGTCATCATTGATTGGACGAGGGGATTCACTAGGACTAGACCGACGGTATTCTCAATAGAATAGGAGGCCATAACGGGTTCTTGATTGCGATGCACAGGTCGCAATAGCGGCGTGAATTTCTGCTCTCACGCGAGAAGAAGTTTGTGATGACGATCAAGTCCTGTTGTATTTATCACTCTGACCGAGTTGAACTGTCCTTGCCGTGGCCGAGCTGAACGGGGCGGGCGGCGGCTCTCGCGGACCGGCGGGCCGGGGTCAGTCTTTAACGTCACTCAGGGTCACGTTGAATGGAGACGGAGGCATGGGGCTTCCCCTGACACGACTGCGGCAGCTCTTGACCACCCGGGACCAACGGCGCGCGGCGCTGCTGCTCGGGGCGATGGTGCTGGCCGGCTTCATCGACGTCGCGGGCGTGACCTCGATCTTGCCGTTCATGGCCGTGGTGGCCAACCCGGCCGTGATCGAGACGAATCGCTGGTTGCACGCGCTGTTTACCGGGCTGGCATTCGACTCCCCCCAGCGCTTTCTGATCGGTTTGGGGCTGGGGGCGTTGGGGCTCCTGCTCCTCAGTAACGCCGTGTCGCTCGCCACCGCGGCGGCCATCTTGCGGTTTGCGAGCCGGCTGGGGCACCACCTGTCCCGGCGGATCCTCACGAGCTATTTGCGGCAACCCTACGCCTATTTTTTGGACCACAATACCTCACACCTGGTGGTGTCCTGCACGGAGGATGTGGTCCGCGTCACCAACGGCATCGTCGCGCCGACCCTCCAGGCGCTGGCCAAAGGGGTCATCGTCCTCAGCCTCCTGCTGCTGGTGCTGTGGGTCGATCCCTGGTTGGCGCTCTCAGTCGGGCTGGTGCTTGGGACCCTCTACACCGGCGTGTTTCTCGGGGTGCGGCACTTCGTGACCCGCCTGGGCGCGGCCAGTAAACACGCCCACCGCGAACGGGTGCGCCTGGCCACCGAGATGTTGCATGGGATCAAGGAGCTCAAGATTCTGGGCCAAGATCAAGCCTATCCCCAACGGTTTGCGCACTGGTCGGCGGTGTATGCCAGGAATCAGTGGCTCAGCGCCACTGTGACGCTGGTGCCGCGCTACGCGATCGAAAGCCTCGCGTTTGGCTCGATGATCGGGGTGGTGCTCTATCTGCTGGCGACGCACCGAGCGTTCACCGACGCGATGCCGGTGCTGGTCCTCTATGCCTTCACGGCCTACCGGTTGCTGCCGGCCTTTCAGCAGCTCTTCAGTAGCGCCACGCAGATCCGGTTCAATCTGAGCTCCTTGGAGGCGCTGGAAGCGCAGCTGACAGGGTCGGCGCGCGTCCCCGTCCGCGAGGCCCCGCCGCGGGGGCCCGAGCGCGGCGCCGCGTGACCTTTGAGCGGGAGATTGTCCTCCGGAACATTCGCTTCGCCTACTCCCCGGGGCGCGCGCCGGTGCTCGATCAGTTCACGCTGACGATCCCGCGGAATGCGACGATCGCGTTGGTCGGGAGCACGGGGGCCGGGAAGACCACGATCGTGGATCTCATTCTGGGGCTGATTGCCCCGCAACACGGCTCCCTGCTCGTGGACGGCCTGCCGATCACGGCGGCGAATGTGACGGCCTGGCAGCAACAACTGGGGTATGTGCCGCAGCACATCTATGTCGCCGACGACAGCCTCGCGGCGAATATTGCCTTTGGCGTGCTCCCCGACCAGATCGACATGGAGCGGGTGCGGGAGGCCGCGCGCATCGCCAATCTGGACGAGTTTGTGCGGGAGGAGTTGCCGGACGGGTATGCCACCCGGGTGGGGGAGCGGGGGGTGGCCCTCAGCGGGGGGCAGCGGCAACGCATCGGCATCGCGCGGGC
>NZ_CZPZ01000007.1 GCF_001458775.1 Candidatus Nitrospira nitrificans | reverse complement strand
CCCTTGGACCGCCAAATCGTCTTGAACTGACCGTTCTTCAGAATTTCGCCGATCAGCACCGGCTTGTGCGTATGCTGATTGGCCTCATCCATCATGATCTGCCCGCCCGGCGCCAGGAACTTTTGCCCGTAGACCGCCTTGCGCACCTTGTCCACCTCGATCGATCCCGCTTTTTCCACGGCTTGCTTCCACACGTAGACGCCGAAGTACGCGGCTTCGATGGGGTCGTCGGTGACCCGATTCTCCCCATCGGGCAGGTTGTTCTTCTTGCAATACGCCTTGAAGTTCGCCACGAACTTCTTGTTTTGCGGCGTGTCCACGCTTTGGTAATAATTCCAGGCCGCCAAGTGCCCGACCAGCGCGCTCGTGTCCATGCCGCGCAACTCATCCTCCGCCACGCTGAACGCCATGATCGGCGCGTCTTCGGCGCGCCACCCTTGATTGCCGAACTCTTTATAGAACGGCACGTTGCTGTCCCCGTTGATGGTGCTGATGACGGCCGCGCCCCCCCCGGCGGCGAACTTCTTGATCGTGCCGCAAATGGTTTGATAGTCCTGGTGATGAAACGGCGTGTATTCTTCCCCGATGTTGGCCGCCGGCACGCCCTTCGCCAATAACATGGCCCGCAAGATCTTGTTGGTCGTGCGCGGATAAACGTAGTCGGTCCCGAGCAGATAAAACTTCTTGTAGCCCCCGCCCTCGGGGCTCATCAAGTATTCCACCGCCGGGGCCGCCTGCTGATTGACCGCCGCGCCGGTATAGAACACGTTGCGCGAGCACTCTTCGCCTTCGTACTGGACGGGATAGAAGAGCAAGCCGTTGTTCTTTTCAAACACCGGTAACACGGACTTGCGGCTGACCGACGTCCAGCAGCCGAACACCACCGACACTTTGTCTTCCAACAGCAGCTGCTTGGCTTTTTCGGCGAAGAGGTCCCAGTTCGACGCGGGATCGACGACTTTCGCCTCCACCGGTCGGCCCATCACCCCGCCCGCCTTGTTGATCTCCTCCACGGCCATCAGCACCACATCCCGCAACGACACTTCGCTGATCGCCATGGTCCCGCTCAACGAATGCAACACGCCGATCTTGATCGGCGGGCCGCCCGCCGCATACGACAGGGCGTACTGGCCCAAATTGCCCACGAGCGCCGCCACGCCGACGCCCGCCGCCACGCGCCCGCTCTGCCCGAGAAACTCCCGCCGTGAGGACCCAGGCGCGTCGGTCGCCACGCCCGCGTCCGGAACCGCTGGTGCTGCCTGTGGGGTCTTCGTGTCCATCGTATCTCACTCCTTCGTTAGTCTGCCGTGAGTTGCCTACTGCCGGTTGAGGCTGCCGCCGCCGCCGCGCCACCCGCTCCTCCGCCGGGGAGAAACCGGGCGCGCACACAAGACTTCGAGCGGACTGCGGGTTCGCTTGACACCGAATGATCTGGCTCCGAACCAAACGCCACACCCTCCTTTCTTCGGAACGTCAAGGAGCCAGTGGAAACTATGGGAACAACCAGTGGGGGCCAAGAATAGATGTTGATGTGTAACGTGCGTCGTACAGAAATGGCACTGCTGCTACTGATTGAGTCACTGCTCCTCTTGCGCTTAATCAGCATTCAACGTCGTTCCCTCCGTGAGGCGACAGAATTGTATACAAAATCCATGACCTCGTCAAGCACACGGCTTGCTCATCAATGCACGTGATTCGTCGGCAAACCAAGAGAGGATGCCATTTCACGCCGAACGCTTCATTCCTTCCCGTCCCGCTCGCCACAGTCGTCTGACTCCCATGTGCTTGGCCGGCAGGAGGTCCCGCTCGCAGATAACTTCGCAGCCCACATCCTCTTCCATAACCCTGAGCCTTAGCACATATTTCAAACTGCGAACTCTGGAAGGATAATGGCGCCAGGAACTATCCGCTCTAGTTGGAGAACCGTAAGGGTCGCACGATTATAAATTGGCATGACTTCAAAATGAGGCAGCGACGCCACAAGAGATCGTGCCTGTTGCGGCGTCGCTGATACATGAACCAGCTATTGGTCCTTCGCTGGATTCAGGCCTTCATCGTCCTCCTCGCGCTATGCGTCTGAGCCATTCTCCCGAGCCGCCGCGACATAAGTACCTTGCGAGGCGATCGTTCTTGCCGTCACCAGCGAGGTCTGCGCGGGTAGTACGTGCTCGCCGGTCTTGTCGGTAGACAGGCAGAGCGAGCAAATGTAGCCCTTGTGAACAGCGGCCTTGGTCATGTCCGGGCGCTCGTAATCATGGTGGCAGACATGACATTTCAGGTGCTCTCCGGACGGGTTGCCGTACCTGTCGTACATCGGCAGGGCGATGCCGTCGTCGGTGCGCCGCAAGTAGTACTTACCAGAGGTGGCGATGGCGATGATCGGCGGGAGCACCAACCCCAGGACGATTGCCACCAGGGGTGAGTATGGCCGCAACGTTTCGCCGAGCCCGCCGAAGAATGCGATGACGGACAGACCGGCGGCGATCAGCATCGATCCGAAACCCACGGGATTGAAGTCGTACAGCATCCCGCGACGGAACTCAGGCGTTTTCGGCGAAAGCTGCAACAGGTATTTGTTGAAGAGGATGTCCGAGGCCACCACCACAACCCAGGCCATGCCGCAGTTGGCGTAGAACCCGAGGATGGTGTTCAGGAAGTCGAACATGTTCGCTTCCATCAGGATCAGCGCGATCAGCAGGTTCACGCCGAGGAACACCAGGCGGCCCGGATAGTGCTTGGTCACACGGGTGAACGCGTTCGTCCATGCCAGCGAGCCTGAGTATGCATTGGTCACGTTGATCTTGATCTGGCTGATCACCACGAGCACGACCGCCAGCGTCATCGCGAGCCAGCCCGGCAGGAAGTTTTGGTAGATTTCCAGGAACTGGTGAACCGGCTGATTGGCGATGCCGGCGCTGTCCGCGACATTGGTGATCAGGTACACGGCCAGGAACAGCCCGACGACCTGTTTGATCGCGCCGAAGAACACCCAGCCCGGCCCGGCCAGGATCAGCCAGGTCCACCAGTTGCGCTTATTCTCCGGGGTCATCGGCGGCATGAAGCGCAGGTAGTCGTTCTGTTCGGCAATCTGCGCAATCAGCGACAAGCAGACGCCTGCAGCCAACAATGTCGAGCCGAGGTCGAAACCAGCCTTGCCGCTCTCACCGGCGTAGGCAAAGAATTGGCCGACCGACTCCGGGTGACTGACGACCAGATAGACAAACGGCGCGACCATCAGGATGAGCCACAGGGGAGTCGTCCATACTTGAAGTGTCGAAAGCACTTTCATGCCGTAGATCACCAGCGGGAAGATGATGAGCGTCGACACTGCGTACCCCATCCATAGCGGGATGCCGAGCCCGAGTTCGAGTCCCTGGGCCATGATGGAGCCCTCAAGCGCGAAGAAGATGAAGGTGAACGTCGCGAAGATAACGTTGGTGACGACCGAGCCGTAATAGCCGAACCCGCTGCCGCGCGTGACGAGGTCGAGGTCGATGTTGTACCGCGCCGAGTAGTAGGCGACGGGAAAGCCGGTGGCAAGGATGACGATCGCAAAAATGAGGATCCCCCACAGCGCGTTCGTCGTGCCGTACGAGATGCCGACGTTGGCGCCGATGGCGAAGTCGGCGAGGTAGGCGATGCCGCCTAGTGCCGAGATGCCGACGACCCCCGTCGACCACTTGCGGTAGCTACGCGGTGCGAATCGCAGCGTGTAGTCCTCCATGGTTTCCTTGCTGGCCGTCATGGTGTCGACGTTTGCCTCGTCCATTATTGGTTCTCTGGTGACCTTCTGTGTTACCGTTTGCAAAGTGAAAACCTCCTTCTTGCTGTATGTGACAACTGTGTTCCAACCGCGAGCGCAATCGCTGATTGTGGCGACGGACGGTGCTCGCCGCTGCGAACAATGCGGTGATGTGGATCGGGTGAAAACGCCACTGTGGCTGGACCTTGAGCATCGATTCCTCGTCTTTGACAAGACGGCATTTTTGTCCGTCGTAAGATACCACCTGCCAAGGTTATGCTCTTGTCCATCTCTGATGAGTCAACAGCCGGATAGATAGCTTCTTTGGACCTGATCCTTCTGGATGCTGTGCGAATCATTCCGCTCCTGTTCTGTCGCGCACGATCTCATACAACGACGGGGCGACCTATCGGGGAAACCCTGAAAACAAACCGGAAAATCCTGAACAACAATCGGGAAATCACTGAAGAGATTCGGAGAACTCATCGAAGGTTCAGGAGATGCGGACAAAAGGAGAGCGCTTAGGAATCTGGCTGGATCATAGCGTCAGCACACAGTCTGACCCTTACGGTCGATAAAATCCGCTCGTCGGTACCGGATGGCGATCCGATTTCGAGAGGCTTGAAACTTAGTGGCTGCGCCTTCTCGATCGTCATTGAAAAACGAATGATGTTTGAGCCAAAACCACACGAGCCTAGGCAACTAGTCGATGGCCTTTTTGTTTTTATCGAAGGTTCCTGCTACACTACGCATCGCTTGGGCTCGTCCTGGCAATACAACATTCAGGGTTTTGATGCATCACCCTTCTTTTATCAAGTCGGTTCTCGGCCTCCTGACGCTCAGCTGTCTGCCTCTCATGGCTGTCGGCTGCGCCGGCCCTCGCCCTACCACGCCCATTCACGAAGCCCCTCTGGGCACAGTATTTCTTGAAAATGTCTCCGACAACTCCTTCCAGGCGGCACATCCCATCAAATTGTCCGAGACGACCGTCGCGGACATCTTGCGCGGGGTACATACAAAAGAAAAAACCGGACTCTTGCTGCTGCTTGGCAAAGCCTTGAAGTCGACGAACCTGAACGATATTCGGACATTCTCCGAGGATGATATCGCGTTCTTGACTCCACATATCACCGCCGCCCTCGCTCAAGCGACGCCCAATCAACGAGTGGGATTCCACATCTACTCCGCACCGGAAATTTCACAGTCCCCGAAGATGAATCAACATCGAGAAACCACGTCCGGCTACGTCTTCGCGGACGGCCTCTCGCTGCATTTCACATTGTCTCAGTATCGATATCGCCCGGGACAAAAATCCAACGCCGGCCAAAAGGAACCGCGCCCACTCCCTGATACGGATGGTCTACGCGACCGTGAAGTGACCTTCCTCCCGGAGTCCGCATTACGACCGGACGTGTACGACCGATCGAGTTGGCTTGGAAAGTCCGAAGACCGATCACTCGCCATTGACTATCAGTTGCTGGCGAGAGTCCTTGCGGCGCCCTCGCCTTCCACGCCCATCACACAACCTGTCCCCACGGGAGCGGCGCCGGTTCCACAACAACTCCCATCGATTCCCGTTCAAGCCGTACCAGACGGCAGGAATGAGGCCGACCTGCAGGCCTTCAAGGAAGAGCTGAAAGCGCTTCAGAAAAAAGTGGACGAACAGAGCGCGGAACTCCAGCGACTCAAGAACCCGCCACTCAGGAAAAAGTAACGCCCTCATGCGGAAGCCGGCGAAGGTCCAGGGTCCGGGTGACGGCTCGAAGACCAATCACCACACACCAGCCTATCGCCTGAACTCCCGAAGATCCGTTCGTCGGCTATTGAGCGGCAGGAAGGGGATCCAACATTTCATCGAGAGGAGCGGATGCCTGAAGATCACCGTTCACGGAGGGTTCCATGCCTGTATCGAACGTCTCGATCGATCCTTCATCAGACGAAACGCTTGCAGCGTCCATCGGAAGGAGTGCTTGCTCCGCCTCGCCGAGCTCCTTGAATTCACGAAGAGGCGGCAGCTGCGAGAGGTCGCTCAAACCGAAATGTTCAAGAAAGAATTTGGTCGTCCCGTACATGATCGGACGACCGGGAACTTCTTTGCGTCCGACGATTCGCACCAGCTTTCGCTCCAACAGCGTGCGCAAGACGCCGGATGTCTCCACTCCACGGATTTCCTCGACCTCCGACCGCACCAGCGGCTGTTTGTAAGCAATGATCGCCAATGATTCCAGCGCGGACCGGGACAGCTTCGCCGATGTCTTGGCCTTGTCCAGCCGTTTGATCCAGGGCGCATAGTCCAACTTCGTCACAAGACGGTATCCGCCCGCGACGACAGCCAGTCGCACTCCGCGCCCATCTTGATCGAGCGCTTGGCCAAAATGTCGCAGCGCCTCTTCCACATCAGTCTTGGACACATTCCCCAGCACCGCCACAATGCGCGCCACAGACAACGGTTCGGAAGAAACAAAGAGCAGCGCTTCCAGAATCGCTTGGAGCTCCCCCGTGCCTTGCACCTGAAGGTCATCGACGCTCTGATCATGCGGCGATCCATTCGCCTCTTCCATATTCACCGGACTCGCCTCCGGCATATCATGAACCGGATCCGCTGTCAGTGGCGTCATGTCCCCCTCCATTCCATATCGACATCATCAAGCTCCGCCGGATCAGGCACCAAGGAGAACATCCGGGAGACCAAAATCGGCCCGAATGTTTCCGCTTGGAATACACGAGCGACCCGCAGTCTCATCAATTCAAGTAACGCCAAGAACGTCACGACGACCACCAGCCGTTGACTCGATCTCTCGAACAGCGCAGCAAATGAGACCGAGTCTTTGCCTTCGAGCATTTCCAAAATGAGATTCATCCGCTCGCGTACCGTGAGATTGTCCGGCGCAATCTCAATGAGCCTGCCGCCCGGAGTCCGCTCAAGCACTCCCTTGAGCGCATCGACCAGATCAAACAGCGAAACATTGTCCAGCGAAAGATCCTTCTCCTCAACCGTTTCGTCAACCGAGAGAGCTTGCTCGCGCCAAAAGATCTCGCGCCACACCTTTTCCTGGTCATCAAGCTGACGGGCCGCTTCCTTGAAAGCCTTGTATTCAAGCAACCGTCGAACGAGCTCCTCCCGGGGGTCCGGTCCCTCCTCCTCGTCGTCGGCCGTCTCATCCACCGGCAGCAGCATTTTGGATTTGATCTGCAAGAGCGTCGCCGCCATGACTAAAAAATCTCCCGCCACATTGAGATTGAGCTCTCCCATCGCTTCCAGATACTCGAGGTATTGCTGGGCGATCATCGCGACGGGGATATCGTAGATATTGATCTCATTCTTCTTGATGAGATGCAGCAGCAGATCCAGCGGCCCCTCGAAATTCTCGATACGGACCTGGTACGGAAGCTCCGTTTGCTCAAAATTTTCAGCCTGAGAGTCCACGGCGTCGTTATATCAACTTATGGGGTGACGGGCAAGCCTGATTCTATATGTTGGGGATGACAGAGCGCTCTTCATTTTATTTTAACCGCATAAGCCACGAGCAAGGCAGCCACGACAAGAAGCACCAACGTGAGGATATACTGCCCATTTCTAGATTGAAGAAATCCCGCCGATTGGGCTGATTCAGGCCGCGTTGTGTGGTCTAACAGCGGCGGTTGATCGAACCGTGCCCGCGCCAGATCGTCTTGCTGCCGAAACTCGGCATGTGAAAAATCGGCTGATCCGAGAAACTGGGCGCCGGCAAAGACCGCTTCGCTCTCAAAAGCCGCAAAACCAAAGAACGTCTCGCGACTGAAGATCGCTTCACTGAAGCTGGCCCGCTCCTTGAAGCGACTCCCTGAAAATCCCGTCCCCAGGCCGAACCTCGACCGCTCAAATACCGCCGGCTGCTCGAACGTCACTTCGAGGAATTCCGCCATGCCGTCGAAGAGTGCGCTCGTACAGTCCACTGAACCTCTAAACGTAGATTGATGAAATCTGGTGCTGGGGCCGAACTTCGTCTCCCGGCACTCCACCGACATGGCGAACTGTCCCCGAACAAAATAGGCTTCTTTCTCGAATATGGCTCGCGAGAGCTCGACCGGCTTGTGGAACACCGACCGGGAGAGGTCCACCCCTTCCTTGAAATGGGACCCAGAAACGTCAACCGGCCCTTCAAACTGAAGCGAGCCGTCGGTTGCCCGATGGCGTACTGCGCCGAACACCACGGAATCTCGCAGATTCAATGCCTCACGAACAATTCGTTGCCCGTTGCCGCCGGCACGATCCTCGTGGTTACTCGTCTGCACGGCCAAGCGATCGAAGATCATATCCCCCCGCACAATCACGCCAAGGAGATCGACAGGTCGCCCCTTCGCGATCGCATCCATAACGGCTTCGCCATGCACGGCATGACGTTCCCGCTCCGCCCGCGTACAGCTGGGCGAGAGATGGATCACCAGCCCCGCTTCAGTTCCAGTGGCGGATGTCTCGACCACGCAACCGGCATCGACTTCCGGCGGACAAGTCACCATGGCACCTACTAGCGCCAGCGCCAGGCGCCAACGAGGCCGTCTGGTTTTCAGCATGGCGGTAGGTGAACGATCGGAGCGGCGATGGAACAAGGTGTCCACATTTCACGGAGGAGAGAGACAAAACATTCGGAAGATGACGAGACACCGCCGCTGGAACCGATCAGTTCCAGCGGCGGTCAATGAACACACTGAGCGACTCCAACCTCAGAGCCCTCACCCTTGCATCAGTGATGGACTTCGAACAGAAGATACGAGGGACCTGCCGGAAGCCCCGGAGGGCCGGGAGATATCAGTTATTCCGATAGTCGTCATCCAATAAATCTTCGGACTTCTCGATCAGCGCGTCTCCGTCATCATCGGCGTCGAGATCCAGCTCTTCCTGGACGTCATCTTCTTCGATCTCGTCCTCCATTCCCAGCTCATCGCTGTCCATTTCATCTTCGGCATCAAGATCGGCCTCGTCCGGCTCCATAGGCATGACGGGTTTCGCCGCCACGGGCTTGCGGGGAGCCACATCCTGCTCCTCAACGATTTTCTTGGCGGGTGCGCTCGGCGGGCTGACCTTCGGCGCAGCCTTCTTCACTGGTTTGCCGGCGGCTTTCTTGACGGGCTTTTTCTTCGAGGCCGGTTTGGAGGCCTTGACGGCCGCACGCTTCTTCACCGTCTTCTTAGCCGCTGTTTTTTTGGCCACCTTTTTCTTCGGCGACGGTGTAGCCTTTTTCGTCCGTGACGACTTTTTTGCCGCGACTTTTTTCTTCTTGTTCGCCATTCCGATCCTCCTCTTCGTTTCAGCCCGGCGCAACGGCCTCCATCTAGCATGAACCAACAACCTCTTGCAACCACCCCGATCTTGATTTCCATCAATCGTTCCATCCGACGTTTCTTAGGAGTCGACCGGAGCACGTCGTGGCCACGAAGGAGACGAGAAGAAAGGACGGCGGAGCGTTCGTAAACGATCCGGCTCCATCCCATGCTATGATACTCACCACGTACGGACACGAGCCTGGATCCTCCGCTTCATCCTCGGCTCTTTCGAACAAACCGTCTAATCAGGAGTCACACCGGCGTGAACCGCGTGCTCATCGTGACGCTGGCTCTCGGGATCGGAGCCATTACAGGTGAGCCGGTCCCGGACCTCTTCCCAGCCACACAGATTCTCATGGAGAACGGATCGCCTTATTACATTCCTGCCGTCGCCACGGTGGCGAGCGGCACACCCGTTCGCTGGGATAATCCGACACCCACCCACCATACCGTCACCCACAACGACTGCACGAAGGATGATCGGCCATGCCTGTTCGATTCAGGGACCGTGGCCCCGGGAGGACACTTTACTGTGCCGGGCTTGCCGGCCGGCCGATACCTCTATCACTGCGGTATCCATCCCATCATGCGAGGCCAGCTGGTCGTGACTGACGATCCTTCAACCCCGTCTCAGTTGTAACCCACCGATCATCTTGCAGGATGGCTGATCGCTCCTGTAGGCTGCCGGAGTTCGGCACGAAGAACTGCTCGCCATGAAATCCGCTGCCGCTGTCCATCCTCCTCGAAACCTCGCTGGAGAGGTCCTGAGCCTCCTGGCCTGGCACATGCCCGACCTCGTCGCCTATCATCATCACTCAGACGAATGGTGGTTTGCCCCGCTTGATGACAACCTGCCGCTCATCCGGCTGAACCGCACCGGCCTGGACATGCTCAAGGCCATGAACGGCCATGCGACGGTCGGTATGCTCGTTGAACAATACGGCACAAAGGTGTGCGGGCCGGACGGACAACCAGGGTCCTGGCACCTTGAACGATGGGCCACGCCCAACTATTCCCTCTGCTATTTCGGAACGGACCAGCCGGGGGGCCATCGACACAATGCCAAGTGGGATATCCTGCTCCAACAGATCCGCGAAGGCTGGTCGGGACAAGAAGGGTTCGAGGGCGAGGAGCATCTGGAAGCATTCCACCATCACGAGCTTGCCCAAAGGCAAGAAGATGACAGTCATTTCGACCTGATTGAAACCACCGTCTCACATCTCTTCCGTGAACCGAGCGAAGCACTGAGCGGCTTGACCTACGGGCGGCTCCTCATGCGGCAACTGCGTCGTCTCGGCTGGTTCAGTCCCAAACCCAAAGTCCTCCTGGAAATCGGCGGGGGACTGGGCTATCTCGCGCAGGAACTCGGCAAGGATCTGTTGCCCTTCGAAAAGCAGGGCATCACCTACCTGTCACTCGACATCACGCAACCATTCCTCACGCTCCAAGTTACTCGAGCCAAAGCCGGTGGGTGGAATGCCTCCGGCACCAGGGCCAATGCCGAATCGCTCCCGTTTGCCGATCAGTCGGTCGATCTGGCGATCGACAATGAGAACATGGCGGACATGACTCCGGTGCAACTGAGTAGAAAGGAACTGACTTGTGGGGTCGGTGAGACGGCACCGCACCAAGAAGCGCTGGATTGGATCAGACGGCTTCGTCTTCCGATCGAATCTCACTCGCCTGAATCGGTGATCTTTAACTTGGGACCGATTCGCTTCGTCGCCGAGCTGTGGCGAGTGCTGAAGCCGGGCGGTCGGGCCTTTCTCACCGAATTCGGCATTGAGCAGGGATGGCCCTCGCCCGTGAAACTGCCGGGACATACGGAATACGAGGTCCAATACAGCCACCTGCGGCAAGCGGTCCGCTGGCTCGGTTTTCAGGAGCGGTATTTGTCTCTTCCACAATTCCTAGGACTCAAGCCGGACACGAAAGTCCTCTGCACCGGCGCCGCCTACACCATCCAGCGATTCTGTCAGGCGATCAACCAATCCTTCTCCGTGCGCGCCTATACAGAGAAGGAGTTGCAACAGACCTTGGGTGACATGCTTCCCAAACTGCAAGGCCTCCACTATCACGACCTCGCCGATCCTGCTTGGTTCGGACTCCAAGATTTTAAGGTGCTGTTGCTGGAAAAACCCGGCGGTGCGCCGAAAGCCCAATTCACCGAGAACAACGGTTATCGGTGGTATTCGCAGAAGTAAGACGTGAACCCGTTAAACCAACCCGGCTATGGCTGTACGGAATGCACGAAGATCGTCGAGGCGTGTCGCAATGATGTCATACACCTGCCCGTAATCAATCTTCCAGTACACATGCACGAGCAGATTCCTGAATCGCGCCATCTGCTGTAGACGGCATGAGAGGTCTCCGGGGATGAGCCCGGCTTGCTCCAGAGCGACGAAACAACCGGCATACTCCTCCGGAACTTGATGCAACCGTTTCGCCGAGACATGAAAGCAAAGAGCCAATGCCGACTCAATGGCAACCAGCAAACGATAGCAGGCAACATCGAGAGCATCTTGGTTGGAAAGAAATTGCTCCCGGGAGAGACAGCGGAACTCTTCGAGGCGAACCAATGACGAATCGATTTCAGCGCATCGCGCACGGATGAGATCCGGATTGAGGCTCATGCCGCAAAAGCGTCCTTGGTGCCCTGCCGGAGCAACGGCGCAAGGTCGAGATAGCGCCGAGCAACGTCTTCCAGCGTCTCGGTCAGGCACTCTTCATCCCGGCAGACAAGCAGACGCCCACGTAGAACATGATACACAAACGACAGCGGCGCCTCATTCAGCAGGCGAACATCCACCGGCATCCCGACAAGAGCAGTGAGGCGATTAGAAAGATCTACGACAGTCGCTGCGCTAGTTGCGGCCTCGGGCTCACGAAGATAGAGGCCAACATCCACATCATGCACGGTATCAGAATCCAGCACCGATCCATGGAGATAGCTAAACCGGATCGAGGGTTCCTTCTCCAGTTCTTCTGCTAGACGACGAGCGAGCGCTTCACGCGTCTGCGGCTGAATCCGGTATTGTGTGCGTTTCATCGCAATAAACCGCCTCAGAAGAGGTTAGTAGGTCGGGCTGATCTTATACCCCTCTCCGGGCCAGCACAAGAAATCATCTTTGGTTCTCCAGAAAACCAGGCGGGGACGCCGAAGGCGAGCAATCACGGAGAACAAAGGCTATCGGTGGTATTCGCAGAAATAACGAGAGTGCTTCGGGCACACAAATCCATGACACTCAATTTAACATGACTTAGATTCTTCTCTTATAGAGCGTCCAGCCAGTCTTCAAATTCTGGATAGTTCTTCGAGGAAAAAATCCTGCCGGAGAATCGTCCGATTTCAACAGCTGTGGTCTTTCTTATACACAAATTGTGCATATCCTTGTCTGTTGTCAGCGCATTGACATAGGGAATAAAGGCAGAAACGTGAGCAATATCGTTCTGCCTTGACCACCCAAAGTTTTTTCTAAATTCCTTTGGATTATTTCGCTTACCCTTATAGTAAGTCCAAAGCAGTTCTGCCTCAAACGCTGTTCGAATTCGAATAGACGGGCAAGGGCCAATCGGATCTTTGTCCAGCAATTCAGACCATCTGCGCAACGTGACTTCAGTATCCATACCGCGAAGCACCTCGTCGACAACTGGAAGCAAAGCGGAATCCGTTATGTGCGGCAGCTTCAAAAAAGCCAGTTCTTCAGAACCAGGAGAATTATTCAACTGGTCGAATGACTGCATGAATTCTTTTCGCTGCTTCCAAGCCACAATTCCAGTCCTAAAGTCGGTCCGCCAAAGCTCGCAAACGTAGTCCAAGCAATCCTCAACCCCTTCGCAGTGTGGGATGTTCCTGGCCTGACGATCAATAACTTCGCGATACCTTTTGTCGTTTTCTTGAAGTTGAGAAGAGTTGGCACGGTACATCCTCAACCTCCAAGTATTGGTCATTATTATTCTTAGCCCCCTTTGAGGCTGAGGAGGATCACGGTATTTGATATCTGCGACAGGGTAGGAATCTGCGTCATCTTCACGAAGAAATCGTCGATATTGTGCGACAAATACATCCCGCCAATTTCCACTAATTCTTCCAGCAGCCAGTGTGTTCTGAAATTGCCAGAGCTCTTTCATCCTACTGGCATACTGCGCAGGGAAGGCCGATGTTTCCTGACAGTGAACATCCGAAACGACCAAAGCGATCTTATTAATCGCTTGCAAATTTTGAAGCTTCAAGAAAAGACGTTTCAGGATTGGCTTAGAAGAAATACTCTCCTCATGGAAACACATATCTGACAGAAAAGATTGTGCCCTTCCCCCGATTTCACAGACACCTCCCTAAGTGGGAGAATGAGGAAATCGGAGGACAGTATGAGCTCGAAGACACGACGGTCGTATACGGAGGCGTTCAAAGAAGAAGCGGTGCGCTTAGTCCGGGAGTCAGGACATCCCGTTGCACAGGTGGCGCGGGATCTGGGGATTGCGGACCATCTCCTCTACCGGTGGCGCGCGGAGCAACAGCAGGCTGAGGGGTGTGGACAGACCCGGCACTCTCTCCGGGCCGAACAGGCGGAACTGATCCAGCTCCGGCGTGAAAATGCTATTTTGAAGCAGGAGCGGGATTTTTTAAAACGTGCGGCGGCGTTCTTCGCGAAGGAGTCGCGATGAGATACCGCGTGATCCACGAACACGACCGTCGCTATCCGATCCGCTTAATGTGCCGTGTCCTCGCCGTCTCGGCAGCGGGCTATTACGCGTGGCGATCACGGCCTGAAAGTGCCCGGTCCATCCAGACGCGTATACTGCGCTCAGCCATTCGGGTGATCCACCAGGAGTCGCGGGAAACGTACGGCAGTCCCCGGATCTGGGACGCCTTAGTCAAACAGGGGCACCGCGTTGGCGAGCATCGCGTCGCTCGGCTCATGCGCCAAGACGGTATTCGGGCGAAGACCGTGACGAAGTGGCGCGCCACCACCCAGTCCCAGCATCAGTTCCCGGTGGCCGCGAATACTCTGGATCGGGCCTTCACGGTTGAAGCTCCTAATCGAGTGTGGGCCGGAGACCTGACCTACGTCTGGACACGGGAGGGCTGGCTCTATCTGGCGGTTCTACTCGATCTGTATTCACGCCGGGTGGTCGGCTGGGCGATGGGCCAGCGATTAACGGGTGAGTTGGCGGAGCAGGCCCTCCTGATGGCCGTGATGAACCGAATTCCCAGGGTAGGGCTCCTGCACCATTCGGACCGCGGCAGTCAGTATGCCGCGACGAGCTACCAGCACCGACTCGCTGAGTATGGCCTTATTCCCAGTATGAGCCGCAAAGGCAACTGCTGGGACAACGCGTGCGTCGAAAGTTTCTTTGGAACGCTCAAGCGGGAGCTCGGGTACCATCGGCACTATGCCACCCGAGACGAAGCCAAGAAGGAGATCTTCGAATACATCGAGGGGTTCTACAATCGGCAGCGTCGGCACTCAACCCTCGGCTATCACTCCCCAGCTGAGTATGAAGCGCGGGCAGCAGTCGCGTAACCACGTGTCCATGAAATCGAGGGAAGATCATTGATCCAGATAGACCAGTTTTGGGGTATTTAGCGACAAATTTGTATTCGCAACACTTAGAGTAGTCTTTGTAAGCATCTGCGTCTGCCGTCTAGTTTGGCCAGGGCCCTATTTTTCGTCTGCTTGCGCCGGATTGGTCAGCGCCCTTATCGTACCCCCATCGCCGACCCAGCGTTTCCATGATCGCATGATGATAGTCTCGCTGTTGAGATTCAGAAACATTAGGCCTACATGACTAACGGACATCCTTCACACAGCGAAAGCCAAGTAGATATCGCCGCCCATACGTCCTCGTGATTTCTCCTAATTGGAATGCGGATTGCAAACCAAGCCCTGACGTATATGTATTACTAATCCATGATCCCCCTCGAAGTGTCTTTTCTTCAACCCACTCCCATGCATTACCAGCCATGTCGTAAAGGCCGTAGGGGCTTCGCCCCTCAGCATAACTGCCAACCGATTTAAGCTTCTCGGCATAAACGTTACAGAAGATAAGACAAAACTGCCCATCGTAGTTGGCAAGACTCTTATTGGGCTCCGAATTCCCCCAAGGATACATCCGCCCATCTGTCCCCCGTGCTGCCTTTTCCCATTCCTGCTCGGTCGGAAGCCGTTTTCCATAGTAGCGACAATAGGCATCTGCGTCTGACCACTCTACGCCAATGACGGGCTTGTCCCCATCAAGCTCTGGCCTCACGTCTCTCCAATGTTCAGGCTTGCCACGGCCAGTCTCCTGCATAAACACAGCATAGAGCCGCGTCGTCACTTCGAAAATATCCATATAGAAATCAGACAACGTGATTCGTTGATTATCCATTCCGTAGAGAAATTCGCCATTTGGAACTAGAACCACCGGCACGTCTTTCTCTGTATATTCTGAACCATATACTTGCTTCTCACGGTTCGGCTTAACCTGAACTTGGCGAGACTTTTCCTCCTCAAACCGTTGCTTTTCAGCCAATAAGGATTGCCTTTCCTTCCGTGCCGCCTCCTCCCGCAACTGCCTTTCACGCGCCCTCTGCTGCAGCTGTTCATGAAATGCACGCTCCTCTGCACGCGCAATTTGCTCACGCTCTCCTTCACTCTGCACGGTGTACCCTTTAGCCCTGAAACAGGCCAGATAGATCTCGTTGTTTGTAGCCATTCCTCCCGCCGACATACCAGGTGCGGGACTGATGAGCATCGGCTGTTGGGCTGACCGGAGACATTCATACTTGTCTTGCTCGTATTGCTGCTGAGAAAAGCCCGGCTTGGAGAAATAATATTGACCACTCCCACAGCCAGCAAGAGTCAGCAGAGCAACTAGCAAACCATTAAAGCGCTTTTTATTTCTCGTATCCATCGTCTTACCCCATCGGGACCATTACTCCTGCCATTTCTGACTGAAAGAGTTAGACAACCGGCCGTGCCAGCAATCGTTCCTGAATCGGCACTTTAAGTAAAGTGGCTTCTCATCGCCAACTCAATCAGCACTCCTTCCCTCAACCCCAGATGGCTCACCAGACATTCTTTCTGGACCAGCGTCTCCATGATTGTCCGAATGATGATCGCCCCGGCGGCGATGACTTCTTCACGGTTCTTCTCCAAGCCTGGCAAGCCAACACGCTCGGCCTTCGTTCTGCTGAGAAGCGTCTCCTCCAGTTCTCGGATCGTTTCCAGCTTTAACCGGTAATTATGAATGCGTGACGGCTCATAGGTGGAAAGCTTCTGAGCCATGGCGGCAAGGCTGGTAATTGTGCCGGCGGTGCCGACGAACGTCGCCTGACGATAGTTACCTATGCCAGCAACAGCCGCTTTCGTTTCTCTGGCAACCCACTCACGTGCTTGTCGCACTTCCTCATCAGTCGGTGGGTCGTGATGTAAGAGCCGCTCGCAAAGACGGACGACTCCGACATCAATCGATCGAATGACACGCTTCTGACCTGACCGATCCAGAATAAACTCAGTACTGCCTCCACCGATATCCAATGCAAGGATGTCCGTCACTCCAGCAGGCAAGCCGGAGCGAATACCGAGCAACGTCCGCCGCGCTTCTTCATCGCCCGCGATGACTTCCACATCGAAGCCGGTTTCTCGTTTGACCCGTTCAACAAACTCATCTCGATTCGCAGCGTCTCGGACGGCGCTCGTCGCCACAACCGAGATCGCCTCGACGTGATAACTGTTGATGATAGTCCGCCATTCCTCTAGACAGTGGATGACCCGATCCATCGCGACTGGGCTCAGCCGTTTGGTCTGATCGACGCCTTCTCCTAAGCGGAGGATGCGTCGGTCTGAGCGAAGTTCTGTGAGGGGATGCCCAGAGGCTAGATCTGCGATCAACAAGCGACAGGTGAGGGTTCCGAGATCGATGCCGGCGAATCGTCGCGTGTGCTGACGCGACGCGGTCATTGCTCGTTCCGAATGTCTTCCATGTCGGCTTCCTGTTTCTTCCGCAACTTCTTGAGCGCCTCCACCTCTTTGACGAGACGCACGATTTCGGCGTCGTACAGCACCCACTCCGCCGTTTCGCCCCGCTCCTTCATATCGACGGCCCGCTCACCGATGTCTTTGTACAGATCGGACAACTGCTGTTCGAGCTTGCGAAGCTCTAGTCTCATGCGGAGCAGTTCCGTCTCTTCCAGAGCACGTCCTGCCGCATGGACCGTCCCCAGCCGCAGAGTAGCGATCCCGGCTCGCAGGTCATCTTTTATCCGCTGCAACAATCCCATCGCACTTTTCCCCTTTTCACCCTCAGGTTCAGTGAGTTCACATTGAGGGTGACGCCGATCTCGGGAGCCCGGCCGCCCGCAGCGGGGTCCCTACACCGGGCGGGGTGCGAGGACGGCCGGGCCGGTCGGCGGCAGGACCCACCATGTCAACTCACTGAACCCAACTCCAACTTTTTCTCCCACTTGCGCAGCATGGCCTCTCGCAATTCCCGATGGTCCGGCTCTTTCAATCCTGGGTCCGACTTCAGCAACGTAAAAGCCTCCTGCCTGGCCTGCTGCAACAGATCACCGTCTCGCACCAGATTCGCCACACGAAACTCCGGCATCCCCCATTGTCGCAATCCAAAGAACTCTCCAGGACCTCTGATCCGCAAATCGTCTTCGGCAATCACGAATCCATCGTGTGACCGGACCAGCGCCTCCAGCCGTTCCCTTGCCGTGGATACCGACTCCTCACTTCCCATCGCAACTCCTCTCGACTGCGTCCTTCCTCGTCCCAGATGCCGGGCCATCAAAAGGCAATAGGCTTGCTGACTGCCCCGCCCAACCCGGCCGCGCAACTGATGCAGTTGCGCGAGGCCGAACCGCTCGGCATGTTCGATCAAGATGACCGTGGCATTCGGCACATCGACCCCGACTTCGATCACCGTCGTCGCGACCAATACCTGGGTCGTGCCGGCCTTAAAGTCGGCCATCACCGCTTCTTTTTCCGCCGCTTTCATGCGCCCATGCAGCAGACCGACACGGAATTCCGACAATTCCCCGTTCTGCAACTGTTCGGCTCCCTGAATCGCTGCTTGAAGATCGATCTTCTCCGATTCTTCCACCAGCGGATAGACCACATACGCCTGCCGCTCGGCGCGCAATTCGTCACGCACCATGTGATAGGCACGCCGTCGTTGCGCGTCGTGAAAAAGAAATGTCCGCACCGGCTTTCGCCCCGGCGGCAAGGCATCGATCACCGAGACATCAAGATCACCATACACCGTCATCGCCAATGTGCGAGGAATGGGCGTGGCCGTCAGGACAAGGACGTCAGGCTTATAGCCCTTCTCGATCAAGGTCTTTCGCTGCAGGACACCGAACTTATGCTGCTCATCGACCACCACCAACCCCAAGTTCTTGAATCTCAGCCCCTGTTGAATGAGGGCGTGAGTTCCGATCGCGACATGAACGTCACCCGCCGCCAGCTGCGCAGCCTGTGTCTTCTTCACCGAGGCTTTCTCTCCTCCACGCACGAGGGTGGCGCGGAGCCCCAAGGCCTGCAATGTTCCCGACAGGTTGCGATAGTGCTGCTCCGCCAGAATTTCGGTCGGCGCCATCAGCGCAGCCTGATAGCCGGAACCGCAGGCCATTACCAGCGCATGCAAGGCGACCGCCGTTTTCCCGGATCCCACATCGCCTTGCACCAGACGATTCATGGGACGCGCCGAAATCATGTCCTGAAATATTTCGCGGATGACCCGATCCTGCGCCGTCGTCAAGCGAAACGGCAAGAGACGGCCGAGTTGTTCTAAGAGAGGTGTCCGCGGGTTGAACCGCAATTCCTTCGGCTCGTCGTGCACCGCTCGATGCCTGTTCGCCAAGGCCAATTGGAGCAATAGGAGTTCTTCGAACGCCAGACGCCGGTGCGCCGGCGTCTTCCCTCGTTCCAGAAGCTGAAGAGCCGTGCCGGTCTTGGGAAAATGAACATCTTGCAGCGCTTCATGGATCGGAATCAGCCGCCGCCGCGCTCGAAGCGACATGGGCAAATGGTCTGCGATCTCCCGCCCATGGTCTGCCAACAGATTCCTCACCAACATCCGCATCTGACGAGACGTCCATCCCTTGGTCTCATGATAGATCGGAACGATTCGACCGACATGCAACGTCGATTCAGTGTCTTCTCCGATGATTTCATATTGCGCGACATCCATTCGCGGGATCACCCATCCCTGGCGACCCGGGAGCACCCGCCCGCTCATCATCACGCGAGTCCCGACCGTCAGCATCTCCTCCAAATACGGCTGATTGAAGAAGACCACTTGCATTCGCCCGGACTGATCTTCGACGCCGACTTCCATGACACTCAACCGCCGATTCCTTGTTCGTTTCATCTCGCATGATCCGATCACCCCACAAATCGAGACACTCATCCCCGGAACGAGATTTCCGATCGGTGTCATGACCGATCGGTCTTCATAGCGCCACGGGACGGTCCAGAGCGCATCCTCCACCGTCGCAATCTGCAATCGTTGCAACACATTGGTGCGTTTCGGCCCGACGCCTTTGACGAACCGGATAGAAAGATTCCAGAGATCGGATCTGCCGGCGCCCGTCACATTGGAGTGACTGGAAGCCTGCGTTGGCGACTTCTTCGACCGGATGAGATTCTCTTGATCAACGGCTCGAAGCGCCTTAATGAGCACCGCCGCCGCCCGCAGTCGTCGACGCTGCTCATCAAGCGGCAACCCCGAGTGAAAATCGACGAAGAGATCCCGCAATGAAATCAGACGGGCTTCAATCGCCTTGGAGTACACTTCTTGACGAAGAACCGATAAAACTTGAGACGAGATAAATGCGCTCAGATTGGTGATGGTCCTGAGGTGGGCACAGTCGTCTCGGCTCGCAAACTCGATCGGGCGCGCGAGGCGGTCCAACCACTCCTGAAGCGGCGTGGGCGGACTCGATTCCGTGGGAGCCTGCATACGGGAGAGGATCGTAACACAGCAATCCTCAGCGCTCAATGAAGCCGCTACACGACGTCTCAGGATCCGCCGACTGTTTTCATCCGATTGCTTGGTCGTTTTTTTCTCGGGTGCTACACTCGCGTTCGAGACTTCATGTATCGCCGCAACATCAAACATATTCTGCTACCGCTTGCAGCCATCCTGGCTCTGCTGATTGTCTACAATCTATTCTTGAAGCCCGTCCTTCCACCACAGACAGTGCGGCTCACGGAAACCATCGAACCGGTCGCTCCTCCTCCCACTCCGCCACAGAGCAGGTCGCCCGAAAGGGAGGCACAATCGGTTCGCGTACTCGATCACAGCGTGCTTCCGCCGACCCCCCATGAGGGCCTATTGGAAGCCATTCGCGATGAGATCGAAAAACATAACTTGTCGTTCGCCGAAACGAAACTGAAAGCGCTCCCTCCGGCGGTCCTGTCGGATGCAACGTCCAGGCCTTTCGTCGCCGTCCTCTGGAACAATCTCGGGTTGCAGCAGGAACGACTCAATGGCACTCAGGCTTCAGCCAAATTGTTCAAGCGAGCTGCGGATCTTGACGACTCGAATCCCGTGATCCTCATGAATTTGGCCCATGCCTATTGGGAACAGCGGGACCGCGCGCTGAATGCAGAATTCCTGACGAAATTGATGAAGGTGACCCCGGGGGAACCGTTCCCCCACCTGGCCATGGCCGACTTGTTACAAGAGCAGGATGAGCTACAGGAAGCTGCGAAACACCTGGAGCAGGCGGCCGACCGAGCGCGCCAAGATCCGGGATTGCAGTCCTACCTCGCCGCCGTCACGACTAAAGTGCGCCGCACTCAGTCGGTTGAATCCCGCATGACCGCACGAAGCAGCACTCACTTCGTCGTGAAATTCGACGGTGAGGAAGACCAGAATACCTGGACTTCAGCGCTGGAGATTCTGGAAGAGGCCTATCGAGAGATCGGCCAGAAGTTCAGCCATTTCCCCTCAAAGCCGATCATCGTCGTCCTCCACGCCAAAGCTTCGTTTCAAGAAGCGACTGGGAGCCCGACCTGGGCCGATGGTCTCTATGACCCCACTCTTGGACGCATTCAGATTCCCACCCAAGGGGCGACGACGGATCGGAAGTGGTTGGCAAAAGTGCTTCGTCACGAATATATCCACGCGCTGCTTCATGATCGCTTCGGAGCAAGCAGCGGCGCGTTGCCGACCTGGCTGAACGAAGGCCTGGCCATGCAATTGGCCGGAGATGCATGGCCCGAGCTTGATCAGGCCATGAGCGGGAATATCACGGTCATCCCCTTAACGTATTTGGAAGGTTCTTGGAGCGCGCTGCCCGCCGATGCGTCAACAACGGCCTACGCAGAAGCCAATTCGGCCGCACGCTACTTGATCGAGCGATGGGGAATGGCCCGCGTCGATGAACTGTTGAACGCGTTACAAGCCAAATCATCCGTAGCCGTTGCGATTCAAAACAAACTATTTCTCTCCTACGAGCAGTTCCATCGGCAATGGCTCGAGAGCGTCGAAGGGAGCCGATCCTAACATCGCGCTGCTTCGTTGCCGGTCAATCGGCCTAAGCCACCTGATCTCTCAACCGAATATGTTCGGTCGACAGCCGATCTCCGATCGAGATCGTTCCTATCATCCTGGGCAACGTGAATCGCCTCGGCCCCGCTGACCCGGGATTGAACAGCAACGTGTCGCCGAGCCATTCGCGCTTTGGCTGATGCGTGTGGCCAAAAATACAGATGTCCGGCCTGGTACGATCGAGAAACACTCTTCCCTCTTTGGTCAGTTTTCCGGCCTCAAACACGACATGTCGGACCGCGATGCAGAAACCATTCAGCTTGATGATCGCCTCGGTCTGAAAACCGCTTTCTTCGTATCCATCCACATTGCCGGACACGGCCGTCACGGGCGCCATCTTTTCGAGGTGTTCGATGACCGATCGATTGCCGATATCGCCGGCATGAATAATCCGATCCACGCCACGAAAGTGTCGCATGATCGCCGGATCGAACAGCCCGTGCGTATCGGCAATGACACCGAGACGGATCATCCGCGCAGGGTTCATGGAGGAGTACTCGTCGGTGCGTCCTGCGAGACTCGGACTTTTGCCCACTCGAATGTAAAGGGTTCCGGGGTCTGCTGCGGCATATCGGCGAGCTCGGCTTTCAGGCGATCCGCTCGCGCGCTGCTCATCGGATGGGTGGAGAACCACTCGACCCGTCCCTCGTCTTTTTCAGCCAGCCGTTGAAAAAACGTGATCATGCCGGACGGATCGATCTTCGCGCGAGAGAGCAACGCCAGGCCGGTGAGATCCGCTTCCGTCTCTTGAGCGCGACCGAACTTCAGCGTCATCAGTTCGACACCGAGCTGCTTCATCGCCCCGCCCAATCCCGGCGGATTTCCCAACACGATCGAGACGACGGCCACAAAGCCCAGCTGCTTGATGATCCGTTCGAGTCCGTGCCGCTGCAGCACATGGTTCAGCTCGTGCGCAAGGACCCCGGCGACCTCCTCGCCACTCTCCGCCTTGTTCATTAATCCGGTAAAGACGACGACGTACCCGCCCGGCAAAGCAAACGCATTCACGACGTCGCTTTTCACGACGGTCACCTCGAAGGCATACGGATTCTCCGGAATCTGGCGGGTCAAGCGATGGGTCACCTCGTTGACCGCCGACACGGCGGGGCCTTCTTTCATAACCTCCTGGCGAGCCAGGAAATCATGATAGGCCGATTCGCCCAACTTCCGCTCCCACTCGACCGGAATGCGATCGACGGCGAGTTCCACCAGCACATCGCTTCCAAACCACAGTCCGAGCACGACGACCAAGAAGACGCTTCCGACAATAGCCCACACCATCCGATGCCGTTGCCGCACCTGACGGACTTGTTCGGCGGCTCGTTCGAGCGGCCGGCTCAGATGATCGGGAGCCGCTTGACGGAAGGCCCGAATCACAGCGGGGCTTTTGAGATAGAGTGTCCGCTGCCCTTTCGGCCCCACCCATGTGGCCACGAGCTGATCATGATCCAACCCTCCTGCGGAAACCGTCAGGTCGGAAAACAGCAAGGATTCAGATCGGCTCTCGGCTCCATCACGATCAGGGGGGAACGTGATTGTCAGTCCATGACCCTCAACATGAACCAGACACGGGGCGCCGCCGGCTGGAAATTCGTCACCGAAACAGAGCGCGTTGGGAGGGATGGTCATCGAATGATCGTCATCGGTCAATCGTCATCAGTCATTGGTGAAGAGCGGTCTTGCCCTTGAGCATGACTCTCTCAATTTTTCCAACTGACCAAGGACCATTGACTCGCCATTACTCCGATACCGGAATGAACTGTCGCACCCACGCGCCGAAACTGCCTGGGTTGCGGCTCTGAATGAACACGATACCCGGTCCGCGAAATCGGCAGACAAAGCCTTCGCCTGACGTGAAGCTGGCCACCCACCCAGAGGTAGCTTTCTCGATGTTGTATGACGTGGTGGTGGACCAGGCCACCAGATGGCTATTGTCCACGATATATTCCTGACCCGGCTTCAACTCGAGCTTGTGAATCGCTCCAAAACTGTTCAGGACGAGCATCCCCTTGCCGCTCATTTTGAGGATGAAGAACCCCTCTCCGCCCAGCAAGCCGCGGCTCATACTCTGCATCTGACTATCGATCGTAATGCCGTCCGCTCCGGCAAGGAACCCATCTTTCTGCACCATGTACTCATTGACGCCATCGAGCTCCAGTACGACAATCTCCCCGGGCACGGTCGGCGCGAGCAACACGTCGCCGGCGCCCCGACTCGCCCGCAGCGTCTGAAAGAAGAACTTTTCTCCTGTCAGAAACTTTCGCGACAGCGCTCCTAAAAACCCTCCCTCCATCTTGCTTTCAATATCGATGGTCGGCGAGCAGGCCACCATCGCGCCCGACTCGGCTTTGATATGCTCCCCCTCCGCCAGCTCGACACGCACCATCGGAAACGCACCGGGATACAAGATTTCACTTTTCATCCTTACTTCTCCTTATTCGTTTTCTCTTCACCTCTGCATGGGCGAAGCAGGTCGATGTCTCGTTGCGCGCATGCACCGAGCACCGCCCATCATCCGACTTTCAAATCGGACCTGCGTGCGCGGTGCGCGAGCAGAAGACACGACCTGCTTCGCCCATTCACCCCGCCACCCATCCGTACGCTCTTCGGCTCGGCTCCGGCCCCTCTTCCAGATAGCTCATCCTCAGCCGGCCCAAGGCATCCTTCGGAACCTCGCGTCGTTTCGCCTCGACATCGACCCCGAACACTTGGGCTGAGTTGAATCCAAACACCTGTTCCTTCGCCCGCCTCGTCAACGGCTGATACTGATGCGTCTCGATCAACTGGTCAGGGATCTGAAATCGCCGAAAGGCTTCAATCTGCCATTGCGGTGTTCCATACCAGATCGAGTCGGTTCCCCACAGGACATGATCCATGCCGAACGAACGGATAATCTGCCCCAGCAGATGCGCGCAGATCAATGGGTATGTGGTCACCAGTTGCGCGAAGGTCGAACCCAGCTCCATATAGATATTGTGAATGCCGGGTTCCTGCTCCTTTATCCGGCAGAACTCCGTGGTCCATGGGATTTCACCGGTCTTCGCAAAGACTTGCTCGATCGAAGCCACGCTCCGAAACCCGGCGTGATACACCACAAAGGTGAGATCTGGGAAGTCTTTGGCCGCCTTGATCAGATCTCTCGGATGGTTGTAGTCCGGCACGGGACCGAGGGGGAGTCCCTTATGGACACAGATCCGCTTCACGTTGAGCTTTCGCGCCTGCTCCAACATCGGATAGGCAATGTGTTCATCGTCCATTCGCCAGCCTCGGTCGAATCCCTTCGGACAGGAACCGGTGTAGCATTTCCAGGCATCGACCTTGAGGGTTTCCGCCTGCATGGCCATGAATTCCAAATCTGCAGCACCGAGCTGAGGGGTGGCCAGACCATGGGCCAACATCCGTTGCGAGCCGGCCAATCGATTGATCTCGTCACGAATGTGGGCCATTTCTCTTGGCGGAACGACGGCTTCCTGCGGATAGGGACCTGGCGGGGTGCTGATCAAGCCGACGCTGGTCTCGCTGTCGAAAAACACTTCCTTCACAAAACTCTTCCAGGACAGATCGTCGAGCGTGCCTCGATCACCCGTCAGTTTCGGATTGAGTCCCATCTCGCGAATGTACTTTCTCAACGACAGCAGAGCCTGTTTGGAAACAGCCCCCTTCCGATCGGCTTCGGCATCGGAGAGATCGTAATGCGAACTGACGTAGTGGGTCTGCACATCAAAAATAAAATACGGATTTCCCTGCTGCTCGGCGAACGCCGCTGTCTCGAACAGCTCGATGTCCCCGACATTGAAAAATCGACCGAATACGGAATTCATGGCCAGGAGCGCGGCCGCCATACCACCCGTCGTCCTTACAAACTCCCGGCGTGTGACTCCCTGCCGAGAAGCGGCATGTTCCACCAGGTCTCCCGATGCTTGCTCGACGCGAGCCTGCTCGGCCGTTTGGCCGATCGGAAAAAACTCCTCATTGGATACGATCCGCGTCGGAAGAGGCGTCGGAAACGTCATGCCCTTCTTCACGGAGAAACCCCATCCCATTGTTTCGGTGAATGTTCCATGGCGCCTCTGCATCTATCGGCGATGTAAACTTAACGTCCGAGCACTTTTGCCAGGATCCGCAGACTGTTCAAAAAGGCCTTTGTCCTCACCCGCTCACCCCAGCGCGCCGAGACGCGCCTTTCACCGAGCAAGGCCGCAGTGAGCGAAGCGTACTCAGTCCCGTACGTTGGCCTCTGAGCGACAGAAAAACCAAGCTGGAGGATTTTTTCAACAGCCTGCGCTGATTGTGTGGAATACTCGACCTGCTGTCAAGCAAGCGATGCCGGGCAGACCGAAAATCATGGGAAAAGACTTATCTGGACTTGGATGACGAGGCTGAGGATTTCGGCGGAGCGGCAGACATGTATCCGACAGGAATCTGCACCACTACATCGGACAGAGGATCGGCATCTTGATCTTTCCCGTCGTGTCCCACACTGTAGAGAACGCCTTTTTTCAAATTCATCAACATCGGCAGTCCCGTATACGGGTCATAGAAATTTTGCCCTGCCTTCGCAATTCGAGTGGCAAGATCACCATCGGCTGGGCCACGCCTGAGCCAGGCTTGCAAACTGGCAAGCCGGAGATGCGCATCCGTATCAACCACCAACCCGTTGTACAGATCCCACGCTGGCAACGGTTCGAGACCCACGATATTCTCGATCGGGTTGATGACATGATCCATCAGGCCGGACGCTGGGAAACGGATATAGTCTTTCCACTTCGGCAACGATCCATGCCGCCCTTCGCCGGCGGCTTTGTACGACGCGTCATAATATTCCGCATAGTCGTTGAGACGGCGCTGCATCGGCAAGGGAAGCGCCGATGCCACGATGGTGTACACCGGCTGTGCGTCGGCTCTCGCTGCTTTCAACTGCGTCTCGTAGGTCTTCGATGCGGAAACGAGTTCGCTTTGCATGGGCCAGCGTATCGAGAGTTCCCCCTGGTCAAGCGGGCGAAGGACTTTCGTGATGCGCCCCAGATATTTTCCGTCAAAGTCTGAGCCTACGAGTAACCCCGAGGCGACCGCAATGTCGTCATTGATTGCCTGTAGCGCCAGCATTTTCACCGGGAGAGTCTTCGCCTGGCTCAAGACGATACGCCACGCTTCCACATCCGTCTCAAGCCGATCGATGCCGAGATCGATACCCTGCAGAAACCCATCCGCCACATGGAGTTGGTGGGAAAAGCCCACCGCAGGACAGGGCAAACTCACCGTCTGGCCATACCCCCAGTCTTCAAAGGGAAGCTTTTGCCACTGACTATATCGATTGAGCGCCGGCGCGTGCAGGTTGCCCCATTCCTTGATGGCCTGCTGATGGGACTTGAACGCTCCGACAGGATCCGGACTACGAACCCACCCTCGCATGACGGTGGCGGAGGCATTCGATCCCTCCATTATCCTTGAGCCTGAGCTCCCAAAACAGGCTAACGCCGACCGGCCATCGTTGGGCTCAGGCTTCCGATCATATCCCGCCTGTATCGGATCGTGATCGACCGACACGTCAAACCCAACGAGGAACAAGTAGCCGTTTTTCTTGAAATCCGACAGGGTCCGTTGAGGAGTGGTCGTGAGACTTTGGAAGACCGGAGAAGGTGATTCTTCCATGATGATCCAGGTCAGTCCGATGGCACCGACCCCTAAGGCAATGAGGATCCCCGAAAGGATCACCAATCCTACGCACGTCACCACAATGGCGCGCGTAGTCGAAAAACATGAGCTGACAAAGCCGGCAATCGCCAAGCGGGTTCGGGCCAGCGCCGAACTGGTTTTTCGTCTGGGGTGGGACTCCGCGACATGTTCTCGAGTCTCAGTCGCCCTGACATTTTGGGACGACTCAAAGAGCACATCAACAGCGGCAGCCACGGACATAGCCCGGCTGACGTCCTGCCGTTCTAAACTCGTCGGCGGTGCCGGTGCAACCGGAGCAGCGTGAGGTTGTTCGACGAATCGAATCGACTCTCCTGCTTGGTCCGACTGCTCTTGTTCAACACCCGATTCAGGACTAGGCGTGCGCGCTTCAACACATGCCGTCCCCTGGGGTTGCGGGTCATGAGCCTGTACCGCAGCCTGCTCTCTTGCGGGTTGAAGAGATTCTATTAGTTCCTGCGGCGATTCCCATATTCTCTGTTGTATTTGCAGAGGGGCTGGAGGCGGAATCTCATCGGTTACCTTGCTCAGTGTCTCGCAGGTAGGTTGTGCCGAGGCGGCTGAAGACTCCTGAACGGGACTCTGAATAGTTGCGCTCGCACAATCATCTTCCACGCTCACGAGGAAGTCAGCGCCTTTCGACGGAACTTCTGGGGGAGATATCACAGCGTCTGCTACTGGTTCGTCCGCGACAACCGGCGACCCAAGGGCTGCCGTAGGAACTTCCAGCGGCGGTCCATCGATCGTCTGAACGCTCAGGACTCGAAACTGCGGTTCAGACTCTGCCGGAACAGAGCCCTGTTCGGTCTCGAATGCGGTGTGTTCCAACTCGGCAGCAGAAATTTTCAGATCGGGCAAAGCCGTGGTCTGTGGCGTCTGCGCGATCGAGAACGAAGCTGCTTCTTCAACGGAGGTATCCAGTGAAGACAGAGGTTGAGTCAGGCTGTCACTCACCATTGGGGGCAATTCTGCTTCAACTGGATGAGGCGAGGGATTTCCCGCCGAATTCAGACTCTCGGTCAGTGGAGGATCGACCTGCGACGGTGAAATCGAAATGACCGACTCCTGAACGTGATCCCAGGGCATCGGCGCAATGGGAAATCCTACAGAGGTGTGATCTCCGAGCGAAGTCGATTCTTCACGCTCTGGAATTTCAACCGCTTGGTCGTCTAACACTTCTTCCTGGTGACGCGCCGCCGCTGCCCCCGGAGGCGAGGCTTCCTCGACATGCGTCTCGATGGATTCCGGCGGGGAGGCAGGTGCCGAATGCTCACTTCCGAACTTCCATGCACTATTGAATACGGATTCCCAGGAGAAACCTGGTTGTTTCCATGGTTCTGGAACCTCTTGGCCTGAAACCGGCTCTGGGCTCGATGGACTATGCGCGCCCGGAGGCTCTTCCGCCAGTACCTCTATTGGTTCGTTCTCGACAGGTTGTCGCAGAGCGGACGGTCCATGCTCAGTCTCTAACGGTTCAACCGTTGACCGTTCCGTTTCCAAGAATGTAGACACTGCTATCTCTTCAATCTGGGATGATGGCATGAGGCTGATATCTTCGACAGGCTGGATCAGACTCAGCGGAGCGTCCGGAGCAATGGTCAAGTCCGTGGGCGCAACATCCGTCGATGGGCCCCCTGCATCAACGGGTGCCCTTGGTTCAGCCTCAGGCATCCATCCGTCTTGTTCCTGATTCTTGAGAGCACCACCGGATGACGCCATCGGATCTTTCGGATCTGGCGCCTGCTGTGTCTCGACACTCCCAACCACAAGGGCGGATATTGCTTTCACTTGAGATGGGGACGTACCACCGGGATCTGCCGCAGGCTGTATCGAACTCAGCAGCTCATCCTGAGCTGTGGTCGAGTCCGTGGGTGCAATATCCGTCGATGGGGTAATCGCATCAACGGAGGCCTCGGATTCGGTCCCGACCAACCCCTTGTCCGGTTCTTGCGCCGTGATAACACCATCTGCTGACACGAATGGGGACGCAAGCGAATGGGAACTTCCGAGATCAACCTGTCCGGAAAGATCATCTATTTGCAATCCTGAAAGAACACTCCCACCTTCATCGGTGCGAGATTCGCCCGATGCCGCACGTCCCACCTCACTCGTGCTGCTCACAGCCTGCGCTTGTTCTCGTACGGATGGGTCAGAAGGCGGCAATATCCCATCGAGCGTGTGAACTTGAGGTGTCGGAAAGTCCCTGACTGTTGGCGGGGTAAGCGATTCTGAGGAATCGGTTACAGCGGCCGCGTTGGGAAAATCGGGCGCCGTCACCAGAGAATCCTGGATCTCACCTGGCATCACCCCAGCCATCGGCTCAGGACCAGCCCCTCCACCCTGACCTACCTCAGGCATGTCGAGTGATGGGGCGTCGATCGATTGTCCAGAATCGACAGGCCGACGGACTAACACCTCGCCGGTTTGCGCGTCAAAGAAGGACGCCAATCGAAATGCCACCGGGCTCGCGGGCGCAAGATTCCGTATTTTGTCGTAGAGCTGGGAGGCATGCTGTGGCTGGTCAGGGTCCGGGTCTTCGATCAAGATGTCGATCGCCTTGCCGAACTCAGCCACGGCCTCGAGGATATCTCCTTTCCCCTGATAGAGTCCCCCTAGCTTCTCCAAGAACGGCACACATCGCGGCCCGGCCGCCAAGTATTCGCGGAGTAGCGATTCCGCGAGCCAATAGTCCTGGCGCTGAAACGCTTCATCGATGAGTGAGTCAAAGGCTTGTCTCGCCGGGATCAGGCTCCCGAGACGAAGGTGGAGAGTAGCGAACAGCCGCCGCGCCTCCATGTTCTGCGGATCGAGCGCGAGTAATTCCTTCAGCGCGGTAGAAGATCGCCCATATTTTCCGGCATTCATTTGGGTGATGGCTTCCTCAAGAAGAGCGCTCTTCCTGCTGTAGCCCACCACACCACGCTTGTGAGCGCGAGAGGCCTGGGTTTTATCTGATTTTAAAGGGGATTTCTTATTTACGCGCACGCTACAACCTTAGCAGATCCCGACACCGCCTGAGCCTGCGCCAGCGGCCCATTCTGCTCTTGCCGACGCTTGTGAAGTTGGGTAGTGACCCAGGAGCGAAACCTTTAAGGGGTTTGCAATCCCAATGCCTCACTCATCCAATGGTTCTTCACGCCAAGCTATTGAAAAGTCATGACTTACCTGCGGTCATTTCTTGCGGTTCATCCGTCTATCCAATTTTGGACAGACCGTTGCCTCACCAATTTGCACAATGGGAGGAGAGGCAAATCCGATAGATGAAGAGTGACCTGATCGATCCGCTTACGCATGGTGCGGCCAGGGTCGTCTCGCCCACACCCGTCACCATCTCTGTATCGGAGTATTGACATACATACTTAACGATCGGCTCAGGATCGTGCCTCCACAGCCTGGAAGGGATGGCCGGCAGCAAGCGCCCTCTTCTCTGGATATGCGCGGACTGGGCACTTTTCAAAGACATCGGCATGGTTGTGTCTTTTGACACACCTATGGTACGGTCAGGCTCACGTACACCGCATCAGCTGATGCCACGGAATCAATAGTCCATCGTGCAAGCCCGTCCAATATCTCGTCGTCCAGCGAACACAACCAGGAATTTTGGCATCTGCCTGATCTTGGCGCTTCTGTTCTTCTTAGCCTTACCTCCGCCTCTCTTTTCGCAAAGCGCGGGAGGCCACCAGACAAAAGTCGCATTGGAATTTAACGAGGTCGAGATCCCTGTCTTCGTCCGGTTTATCAGTGAGCTCACCGGAAAGAACTTTGTGCTGGATGAGACGATTAAAAAGCAGGGTGGAAAAGTATCCGTCTTTTCTCCGACCAAAGTTTCATCGGACCAGGCTTTCACCATGTTCGTCGCGGCGTTAGAAGCAGCCCGTATCGCTGTGGTTCCGAAAGGAGGGAACCTGTATCAAGTGGTCCCCATGGGTGATCTTCCTCCGGAGCGAGGGGTGTTTGTCTATAAGCTGAAACATGCCAACGCGACTGATCTCGCCGCCGTCCTTACCAATTTGGTGGCGCGATCACAAACAGTGGCGCAGATGACGCCCGGCACCAGGCCACCCGTCAGACCGCTGACGGAATTTGAGGCTCCCGTCCAAGTGTTTGCCGACAAGGCGACCAACTCCATCGTGATCAGTGCAACCAAACTCGCCTGGAGTCATCTCCAAGCCGTCATTCGCGACCTCGATATCCGGCGCAAGCAGGTCTTCGTGGAGGCGGTGATCCTGGAGGTCCAAGTGGATCGCCTTCGCCAGATCGGCACGGATCCGACGCAGGTGCTCGGCGCGGGAAAATCTGGCTTCGTACAGGGAATCGGCGGGTTCAACAGAGCGCCGGAAGACCTGGCAACCTTCGCCCAGGCGATCACTGGCGCAGCGGCCGGAGGGGCGACCGGCGGCGCAGCGCCGCTCCTGAATACGCTGAACGTGCGCGCATTCATGAACCTCCTGATGAACCTGACTGATACGAATGTCCTCTCGACACCCCAAGTGCTTGCCGCCGACAACCAGAAGGCGAAGATCGTCGTCGGTGAGAATCGACCATTCCCGACCGGCCAGGCCCAAGGCATCACAGGGGGAACGCTCGTCACCATTGAACGAAAAGACGTCGGCGTCACGTTAGAGTTGACCCCACAGGTCCTTGAAGGTGATTTGATTCGCCTGGAAATCAAACAAGAGATTACGGCGATCGCGGAAAACGTGGCTCAGACCATCGGCTCTGGCACAGCAAGCATCCCCGTCGGACCCACCACGACGAAGCGATCCATGGAAACCACGACGGTTGCGCAGGATCAACAGACACTCGTAGTGGGGGGACTAGTGCGCGACAACATCACACTCAGCGAAAGAAAAATTCCCCTATTAGGAGACATTCCATGGCTTGGATGGCTGTTTAAATCTCAGTCTCGTCAGATCGAGAAGCTCAATCTTCTCGTCTTCCTTACTCCCCACTTAGTCCGCGACGATGCAGACGTGGTGGAACTGAATGCCCGGAAGGCGAAAGATATCAATATCCTGCAACGGGATAACCGTATTGAAGAACCTACGAAACTCAAGCAAGATGTCCTGGAACGGCTCGAACTCCCGTCAACAGTCCCTCCTTCCTCTTTGACGGATAAGCTCAATAAACCCTAACTGGGCGCTTAAAAAATCCACCTGCCTCGTTCTTCCGCCTACGCCGGAACGTCTTGGCTCGCCAAGGCCGTACAGGTGACCAGCAATCTTGTGAGCATCCTGAGGTTCTTTTGGCATGAGCACCAGCTCAACAGCCTCTACTAGCCATCCACACAGTACTTTCAACCGAAGTAGGCCCTACGCCCCCCTCCGAGGAATGGCCCATGGCCGGCTACCTGGATAGACTGCACCTACGGAGGACACAATCATGGCTGACACAACCATTAACTGGCGAATCCATCCTCGGCTGCCTGTGACCTATCCTGCAATATTTGGAGGCGCTCCATTCGTTGGAGAGGGGGTGGTATCTGATTTGTCCATTGCAGGCTGTGCCGTCACCTGTGAGCGGACCGTCCTCATGGGGAGCTATATTAAGCTGAGTGTTCTTCTGCCGGATCCAACCACATCCCTATTCATCGAGCTGGGAAAGGTCCGCTGGGTCAAGGAACATACCTTCGGCGTCGAGTTCATTCGCGTCCCGATGATGACCCGTCACCGATTAGATCGAGTGGTCTCTCAAGAGCTGGCCCTAGACGTACACCTTTCCCCAATAGTCGCCTAGCTCTACTGTCACTCAGTACTGCTCATATCAATGCGAGGAGTTCGGCCTAAAGATCAGCCGATCTCATACTCTGTATGTGGAGGGGAAAACGGGTGGAGGGAAAGGTTGGAATTTACACTCAGCTGCACACCCTACCTTCCTGTAGCAGGGTGTGCACTGAAACTGTGTACGAACCTACGGCTTCATATCAAAGTGCAGCGACAAGCCCGCATGCACACTGATCGTTCTGATCGTGGACGAATAGTCATCTAGAAATAGATCGCCTGTAGAAGAAAACAGGGGTGTGTTCACCCCAAACCGATCCGTCCCCAGGCCGCTGTGTTCGGCATGAAGATACTTCGCCTCAGCAAAGGCAGCCAGGTACTTGAAGAGAAACACCTTAAACCCGCCCTTTGCCTGAAACGCGACAGTCGTATCCCGTTGGTCACTGATGGGCGCTGCAAACGAAGCCCCGAGGGTTCCACCTGGCTTAAATGCCATCTGATGCGCTCCTCCCCCGATCCCGACGTACGGAAACCATCGCCCGTTGGGATAGGCCTCGGAAATCGCCATCGGTCTTCGAATCATGAGATTGAAGCCCACGTAGATACCCTGCATCTCAGTCGTGGTGCCCTGAAACGTTCCGTCTGGGAGAGTTACCCCGTTAAAATTTTCCCGACAGCAGGCCACGTCCGGATACCAGATATAGCCCTCGATTTCACCACCGAGATCGAATCCTAACAACTTGTTCCTGGTGGGAAACCAAAGCCCCGCGTTGCCGCCGATCGATTGTTTCATCTGATAATCGACATCCCTGTCCACATCTCCGTTACGAAACGTGGCATCCTGACTAAACGGTATTGCCACGCCCGCCATAAATGACAGATAGGGCTCGAACGTCCCGGAGGACATGGTTGGAGGATCAGGCGAGGTCGCATAGGGATCGGCGACCCGTGGGTTGGACGGATCTTCCGCCCGAGTGACCTCAGCGTAGCCAATGACACAGAGAAGGCAAACGATCGCCGAAATTCTCGTTTTCATTCATTGCCCTCCAAAAGTAAAGAAACATATTCTTCGACGAATTTTGATCGCGAAATCTGAGATCCGTCAGTCTATCGGTGATGGCCAGCGAGGCGATGCGAGACGATCGCGTCTTCGTTACGCCCGAATTGATCCCCGGTTCGGCTGTTGCGGTTATTGGCATGAGAGTCCAATTATCCGCCTCCAGAGCGATCATGAGGGGATGCTCTTCTCGCGTCGTAAGGCGAACGGCGCCAACAGTAGCAACCCCGCGTTCATTTTTAAAAATAGATAAAACGGATTGGAGTTATCGGTAAATCCAATACCCCATCGAACAGGGCAGTGGCGATGGATGAATCGACTATTTCCCCAGCCTTCACTCACAGTCATTACACATCGTGCTTACATGTGGCAGGGCAACATAACAGCGAACAACTCATTGAAAGATATGATAATCGTCATACCCGCCTCACTAAGCAGAGGCGATGGACGGCCGTAGAGATAAGGCTCACGAAGTAGTGGCGGAGAAGGATGCCTACGGAAGAATGGACTTGGAAAACTACCGTCCCAACGCTTTTTTGACCGCCGCACCGATCTCAGCTGGATTCTTGACGACTTTGACTCCAGCCGCTTCCAGGGTTTTCATTTTTTCGGCTGCCGTCCCCTTGCCACCTGAAATAATCGCTCCGGCATGGCCCATGCGGCGGCCAGGAGGCGCCGTGATGCCGGCGATGAAGCTGATGACCGGTTTCTTGACGTTCTTCTTGATGAACTCGGCCGCTTTTTCCTCCGCATCGCCGCCGATCTCGCCGATCATGACAATGGCTTGGGTCTCCGTGTCCTTTTCAAACAACGGTAAGACATCCACAAATCCCGTGCCGTTCACCGGATCGCCACCGATCCCAACGCAGGTCGTTTCGCCCAACCCCAACGTCGAGAGTTGATGGACGGCTTCATACGTGAGGGTGCCGCTGCGAGAGACCACTCCCACCACGCCCTTCTTGTGAATGAAGCCCGGCATAATGCCGATCTTCGCTTCATCGACCGTGATGACACCTGGGCAATTCGGTCCGATCAGCCTCACATCCCGGCCGCGGAGCGCCCGCTTGACCTTCACCATATCGTTGACAGGAATGCCTTCGGTGATGCAAATGACCAACTTGATTCCGGCATCCGCTGCTTCAAGAATGGCATCGGCACAGAACGGCGGCGGCACAAAGATCAGTGAGGTATCAGCTTCGGTCTTCTTGACCGCATCAGCCACCGTGTTGAACACGGGAATGCCCTCGACTTCCTGCCCGGCCTTCCCTGGCGTCACCCCGGCCACGATCTTTGTCCCATAAGCTTTGCATTGCGTCGCGTGGAACGACCCTTCCTTGCCCGTAATCCCCTGCACCACCACTCGCGTATTTTTATTGACGAGAATACTCACGATAAACCTCTTATTCCTAGAATCAAGTAGCCGATGACTCGCGCGCTAGCGCAAACCTTTCAATCAGTTCTTCAACACTAATCTCTGCACCAGCTGACCTTCCATATCTGTCTGTCTCGAATGCTGCAAGGTGTTTGGTCGACTTCTCGGTCAGCGAATAGACTGCCCTATAGGGATTGCTCACAAATCCATATTTCTTCAACTTTGCCAGTACTGATCGCGTTGTGTGTTTGTAGTTCTCCTGTTGGTATTTGGGATGTGGTTCACAATCATGGTCCGACAAGGTACGGTACCGATGAATACCAGAATAAATGTCCTGCAAGTCGACTGACCTTCCACCCTTATAATTCAAAGCAAGAATGACTGTAGAGTACCAGGTCCTCATAGTAAGACCCATCCCTACTATTATCTCTCAGCGGCGTCAGGCTGCTGAGAGCGACTTTGCCGAAGGAGCGGGGACCCATCGAGACTCGACCGAAAAGGAAAGCGGAAACTGACCGAGTCCGCGAGGGAATTTCCGAAGGCTTCCGCTCGGTTGAGCCCGTATGGGTCGCTCCGAGAGGCAAGGGAGTGAGCGGCAGCCTGACATCGCCTTCCTCTCACGCTGCCTTGCCGGTCAATTTCACGATTTTTTGCGCTGCTTCCCAGAGATCATCAGCCACTTCCAGCTTCAATCCCGATCCGGCCAATAGCGTGCGGCCTTCCTCTGCGTTTGTGCCCTGCAACCGAACGACGAGGGGTACGGTGATCTTCACTTCCTTCGCCGCCTCGATGACCCCGTGCGCAATCCGTTCGCAGCGAACAATCCCACCGAAGATATTGATGAAGATGCCCTTGACGTTCGGATCTTTCAGGAGAATCCGAAAGCCGGCCGCCACCGTCTCTTTCGTTGCGCCACCCCCAACGTCTAAAAAGTTCGCCGGCTCACTGCCCGCGAGCTTGATCACGTCCATCGTCGCCATGGCAAGGCCAGCCCCGTTCACCATGCAGCCGATGTTGCCGTCGAGTTTCACATAATTCAGGTTGTTGGCCGTCGCTTCGATTTCCAATGGTTCTTCTTCATTCAGATCCCGCATCTTCTGCACGTCCTCGTGCTTGAAGAGGCCGTTGTCATCGAACGACACCTTGCCGTCCAGAGCAATCAAACCCTTTTCTTTCGTGATGATCAAGGGGTTGATCTCGACCAACGCTGCGTCCTTCTCCATAAACAAGCGATACAGATTCCCCAACATCTTCACGAAGGGGTTGATGACCGCCGGTTCGATGTTCTGCAGGCCCAGCGCGAACGCCACGTTGCGGCCGTTGTGCCCCTGAAACCCGACCGCCGGATCGATTGCTTCCTTGATGATCTTTTCCGGCGTGTGGGCCGCCACTTCTTCGATTTCCATCCCACCTTCGGTGCTGGCGATGAAGGTGGGCCAGCCGGTGTCGCGATCCACAAGGATCGACAGATAGAGTTCTTTTGCGATATTGGCGCCTTCTTCCATCAAGAGACGGTGAACCTGACGCCCCTTCGGACCGGTCTGATGCGTGACCAATGTCTTGCCGATCAACTCCTTGGCAAATCCGGCCACCGCGCCTTTGTCTTTGGTGATCTTGACCCCGCCGGCTTTGCCTCGCCCGCCGGCATGGATCTGCGCCTTCACGACGAAGACCGGTGTATTGAGTTCATGGGCCCAGGCGGTCGCATCTTCGGGAGAAATAATTTCCTTCCCTCGCGGCACCGGAACGCCGAACTGAGCAAATAATGACTTCGCTTGGAACTCATGCACGTTCATTCTTTACCTCTTCATTCCTGAGGACGGTGGCGTGGCATTTCTCACTGCGCGGGCTATTCTCACCAGCCCACCCTACGCGCGCCGGGACGCGCCTTTCACCCCTGCGAACACCGACCAACAACTCACGATCCGGATTGACCCTGGGTGTGCGGTGGCGAACATGAGGAATGCTCCGTCGCCGTCCTCACCCCACTTTCCTCGTATACGCCGGCAGAATCATCGGCGAAATCACGCCACTGACATGACCGTGCTTCTTGGCTTCGGCCCGGAACCGCTGCAAGTGTTTCAACGTGAGCTGACCTTGCTTCATCGATCCGACACGGCCCGCCGCCGTCAATCCGGATCGTTTGCCGTACACCATCAGGTCGAGCAGCGAATTCCCCATCAACCGATTGCGTCCATGCAGGCCGCCCGAGGCTTCACCGGCGACAAAGAGATTCTTCACATTCGTTTCCGAATTGGTATCGATCTTCACCCCGCCATTTTGATAGTGCAGCGTTGGATAGATCAGCACCGGATCTTTGCTGATATCGATCCCGAACCGTTCGAATTGCAACATCATCGCCGGAAAATGTTTTTCCACCGTGCCGGGTCCATGCTCGGCATCCAACAGCGGCGTGTCCAGCCAGACTCCGACGCGGCCCGACATCGTCCTGATCCCACGTCCTTCCTCACACTCGCGGATGATCGATGAGGAGACGACGTCGCGCGTGTCGAGCTCATTGACGAAGCGCTCGCCCTTGGCGTTGACCAGGTGACCGCCTTCGGAGCGGATCCCTTCCGTCACCAAGGCGCCGATCAGTTGCTCCGGATACACCGCCCCTGAGGGGTGGTATTGGAAGGTATCGATATGGGCCAGTTTCGCGCCCATGCGATAGGACAGGCACAGTCCGTCGCCGGTCGCGCCATAGTGATTGCTCGTCGGAAACCCCTGGATGTGCAGACGGCCGATGCCGCCGGTCGCCAGGATCACGCACTTCGCCGCCACGACCACATGCCGCTGATTATCCAAATCTTTGAAGATCGCGCCGGTACAGTTCCCTGTCTCGTCACTCAGCAATTCGATGGCGGCCGCAAACTCGAGCAACTGAATCTTTTGGTTGATGACCTCGTCCTTGAGCACTCGCATGATTTCAAGGCCGGTATAGTCGGAACAGGTCAAGAGACGGGGCTTGGAACTGCCGCCCCCCTTTTTCACATGCAAATTCCCGTCGGCCTGACGGTCGAACAGCACGCCCAGCTCCAGCAGCCATTTCGCAATCGACGGCCCATCCTCGACCATGGTCTTCAGAAGGGCATGGTCGTTCTCCATGTGGCCGCCCTTGAGCGTATCGATGAAATGCGTCACCGGCGAATCTTCAGGCGCGACGGAAATCTGCATCCCGCCCTGCGCCATCACGCTGTTCGAGTCCCCCAGCCGCAGCTTCGTCGCCAGGATGGTCTTGGCGCCGGCGCCGTGCGCATGCAGTGCCGCTGCACAACCGGCCCCGCCACCGCCGATCACGAGCACATCGCAGGTGTAGTGCGGCGTGAGATCGGCATGATCCTGGATGGAGCTGTCACCTTCGAGCAGCGTCGCCAACTCCACGACCGTCTGGTCGCCCTCGTTGGGACCGAACTTGATCGGCCGGTAGGCGCTGGCTCTGAAATCCGGATGATATTTGTGAATCAGTTGATCACGTTCGGCGGGAGGGAACTTAGGGATCGTCTGCTTGCGGCGGGCATCCCGAGTCTTGTGAACGATTTGTTGAAGCGTGTGGATGTCCATAGAGATAACGTCAAGGGATAATGGTTGATGGGTAACGGTTCATGGACAAGAGGTTACTGGAGCAAACCCTGTCGCTCCGGTTTCTTTTCCATTGACCATGGCCATTGGCCCATTAACCATGGGCTACTTCACCGTCGCACAGTGTTCGGCCAGTTCCTTCTCATTCATCTTCAGAATTGTGTTCCACTCGTCGTTGTACAGGCCGTCTTGAATTTCCTGAATGCGCACGTCGAGGCCGACCGGCTTTTCTGAAAAATGCGCGCCCTGCGCGCGACTGACGTACAGCGCCACGAGATTCGGCGCAATGTCGGCAATGCACACCGGCGTACACATGCCGCACATGACGCAGTCCATGAACATCTCGGAGACGCTCTTGAAGTCGCCGAAGACGGCTTTCCAGACTCCCTCACGCACATCGATCTTCTGCGGACACGCCTCCGTGCAGGCGTTGCAGTTCCGGCAGAGCGGCGCTTCCGGGTACAGATTAAAGAGGTCCTGCTTGGGATCTTTGAGCTTCTGAATCTCGTAGGTCGCCTTGCGGGCAGGGAAGGGAGGCATCATCGTGAAGGACATCCCGTCTTGAACCGCCATCTGACAAGCCAGGCAGGTCCGGACCTTTGGATCATCCTTCGTGCGATAGTAGGTCGCACAGGCGCCGCAGAACCCGCCGAGGCAGCCGACGCCGCGCACGACGTCGATTCCCGCATACCACATGGCTTTCACGACCGTGATCCCTTCCGGCACATCCACTTTCTTGCCGGCGATCTCGATCGTCACCAGCCGGGGTTTGAGGACCTCCGGCTGGTCGATGATGTTCTGCGTATCGATTTCTTGTGACGCCATCCCACTCCTTCAATTCGTGAAGCGTCTGACCCGGAACGAGATACGCTTCACGAATAACGCTTCACGTTTCACGTCCTCAAGCGATCGCGTCGATGATCGCGTTCAAGGTTGCGCTCGGACGCATGGCCTTGGCGGCCTTCGCATCGTCCGGATGATAGTACCCACCGACATCCTGCGGCTTGCCTTGCGCGGCCAGCAATTCGCCGTCGATCTTCTTTTCGTTGTCGCCCAGATCCTTCGCGATCTTCGTGAATCGCTCAGCGATCCGCTTATCCGCCGTTTGCGCGGCCAAGGCCTGCGCCCAATAGAGCGCCAGGTAGAAGTGGCTGCCACGGTTGTCGATTTCCCCGACTTTGCGCGCGGGCGACTTGTTGCTCTCCAGAAACTTCGCGTTGGCCTGATCCAGAGTATCGGCCAGAATCTTGGCGACCGGATTGTTTCCCACTTTCGCAAGATGTTCCAGCGAGGCCGCAAGCGCGAGAAACTCACCGAGCGAATCCCATCGCAAATAGCCTTCTTCCTGGAACTGCTGCACGTGTTTCGGGGCCGAGCCACCCGCGCCGGTCTCGAACAACCCGCCGCCGTTCAGCAACGGAACGATCGAGAGCATCTTGGCGCTGGTGCCGATTTCAAGAATCGGGAACAAATCCGTGAGATAGTCACGGAGCACGTTGCCGGTGACCGAGATCGTATCCTTGCCTTCCTTCATCCGCTCGATGGAGAAGCGGCAGGCGTCCGCGGGCGACATGATCTTGATCTCAAGACCGTTCGTGTCATGTTTCGGCAAATAGGCATTGACCTTCTTGATCAACTCGGCATCGTGCGCGCGATCCTTGTTCAACCAGAACACCGCCGGAGCGCCGGTGGCCCTGGCGCGTGTCACGGCCAGCTTGACCCAGTCCTGGATGGGGGTATCCTTCACCTGGCAGGCGCGCCAGATGTCCCCCGCTTCCACCTTGTGTTCATGCAACGTGTTGCCGGCCGCATCCACGATGCGGATCGTGCCGTTGCCGGGCGCCTTGAACGTTTTGTCGTGCGAACCGTATTCCTCGGCCGCCTGCGCCATCAGACCCACGTTGGGCACGGTACCCATGGTCTTCGGATCGAACGCGCCGTGCTTCTTACAAAACTCGACGACTTCGTGATAGATGGGCGCATAGCTCGAATCGGGAATGACGCATTTGGCGTCCGCCGCCTTGCCGTCGGGCCCCCACATCTTGCCGCTGTCGCGAATGACCGGCGGCATCGACGCGTCGATGATGATGTCGCTCGGCACGTGGAGATTGGTGATGCCCTTATCGCTGTTCACCATCGCCATCGGCGGCCGCTTCTTATAGACTTCTTGGATATCCGATTCGATCGCCTTGCGCTGATCCTCGGGCAACGCCTTAATCTTGGCATAGAGGTCGCCGAGACCGTTGTCCGGATCGACGCCCAGCTTCTTGAGCGTCTCGCCATGCTTCTCGAACACATCCTTGTAATACACGGTCACCGCATGACCAAAGATCTTGGGATCTGAGATCTTCATCATCGTGGCCTTCATATGGAGCGAGAACAGCACCCCCTTCTGCTGGGCATCCTGGATCTGCTCTTCAAGGAACGCGCGGAGAGCCTTGACGCTCATAAACGTCGCGTCGAGCACTTCACCGGCCTGCAACGCCACCTTTTCTTTCAAGACAGTGGTCTTGCCGTCGGCGCCCACAAATTCGATCTTCGCCGTGGTCGCTGCCGGAATCGTCATCGACTTTTCGTTGGAGCGGAAGTCGCCGCTCTTCATATGGGACACGTGGGTCTTGGAATCAGGACTCCAGGCGCCCATCTTATGCGGATGCTTTCTGGTATGGGCTTTCACGGACAACGGGGCCCGGCGGTCCGAGTTGCCTTCACGCAGCACCGGATTGACGGCGCTGCCTTTGACTTTGTCGTAGCGAGCCTTGACGTCCTTCTCTTTGTCGTCTTTCGGATTCTCAGGGTAGTCAGGAAGCTTATACCCTTGCTTCTGCAATTCCTTGATGGTCTCTTGCAACTGCGGCAACGAGGCGCTGATGTTGGGCAACTTGATGATGTTGGCTTCCGGCGTCTTGGCCAGCTCGCCGAGCTCCGCCAAGGCATCCTGTTGCTTTTGAGCCGGAGTCAGATACTCCGGAAACACGGCGATCACCCGACCTGCCAGCGAAATATCGCGCAGCTCCACGCTGACGCCAGCCGCCTTGGTGAAGGCGTTGATGATCGGCAGAAACGAATAGGTCGCCAGCATCGGCGCTTCGTCGGTCTTCGTATAGATGATTTTGTCTGCTTTCGCCATATTGACTCCTCTCGATATATGGGGTTAGTTCAGCGCGTTCAACGCCGAACCGGCCTTAAACCAAGTGATTTGTTGCACTGTCATGCTGTGATTGGCTTGAACCTTCACATCGCCGGCAGCCTTGTGAATGACCACCGTGACCGGCTTGCCGGGAGCCAGACTGTTCAAATCGAGCACGCTCAATCGATCGTTCATCTCGATCTTGTCGTAATCCTTCGGGTCGGCGAAGGTCAACGGCAGAATGCCCTGCTTCTTGAGGTTCGTTTCATGGATGCGCGCGAAGCTCTTCGTGATGACGGCTCGCACGTTCAGAAACCGCGGCGACATGGCTGCGTGCTCACGGCTGCTGCCTTCGCCGTAATTCTCATCGCCGACGACGATCGACCCGACGCCTTGCGCCTTGTACGCTCTGGCAATTTGCGCCATCGTAAGATTGGCTTCGCCGGTCAGGACGTTCGTACCCTTCCCCGGCTCCGACGAAAACGCATTGTTCGCTCCAAGGAACATGTTGTCGCTGATCTTGTCGAGATGTCCGCGGAACTTGAGCCAGGGACCGGCCGGGGAAATGTGGTCGGTCGTAGTCTTCCCCTTGGTCTTGATCAAGAGCGGTAACTTGTCGAAATCCTTGCCGTCCCACTTGGGGAACGGCTGCAACAACTGCAACCGTTCGCTGGTCGACGGAATGTCGACGGTCAAGTTCGAACCGTCTTCAGCCGGAGCGACATACCCCTCTTCGCCCTTCGCAAAGCCCTTGGCCGGCAATTCCTCGCCCACCGGTGGCTGAAACTTGAACTCCTTGCCGTCCGCGCCCTTCACCACCTGATTCACCGGATCAAAGCCCAGATCGCCGGTAATAGCATAAGCGGTCACGACTTCCGGACTGGCGAGGAAGGACAATGTTTCATTGATCCCGTCGTTGCGACCTGGGAAATTCCGGTTGAAGGAACTGACGATCGAATCAGCCTTGCCCTTCACCCCGTCCGCGCGCTTCCACTGCCCGATGCAGGGGCCGCAAGAGTTGGACAGCACGGTGCCCCCGAGCTGCTCGAACGTGTCCAAGAACCCGTCGCGCTTCATCGTGTGGTAGATGCGCTCGGAGCCTGGCGAGACCAAGAATGAAGCCTTCGCCTTCAAGCCGGCTTTCAGCGCCTGCTGCGCGATATGCGCCGACCGGCTGATGTCTTCATAGGAGGAGTTGGTGCAACTGCCGATGAGCGCCGCTTTCAATTCGACCGGATAGCCTTTCTCCTGCGCTTCCGCTTTCAATTTCGAGATCGGCCGGGCCAAGTCCGGCGTATGCGGCCCGACCACATGCGGCTCGAGCTTCGAGAGATCGACTTCCACGATCTGATCGTAGTACTTCTCCGGCGACTGATAGACTTCAGTGTCGGCCACGAGCAAGTCTTTTTGTGCGGTCGCCAAGATCGAAAGATCCGAACGATCCGTGATGTTCATGTAGGCGACCATCTTCTGGTCGAAAGGGAACACGGACGTTGTCGCGCCAAGTTCGGCGCCCATATTACAGATGGTCCCCTTGCCGGTGGCGCTGATCGTCTCGGCGCCGGGGCCGAAGTACTCGACGATCTTGTTCGTCCCGCCCTTCACGGTAAGCAGGCCGCAGAGATAGAGAATGACGTCTTTCGGCGAGGCCCAGCCGCTCAACTTACCGGTCAGCTTCACGCCGATGAGCTTCGGATGGAGCACTTCCCAGGGCAGGCCGGCCATCACTTCACCGGCATCGGCCCCGCCCACCCCGATCGCCAATCCACCCAACCCGCCGCCGTTCGGTGTATGCGAGTCGGTCCCGATGATGAGGCAGCCAGGGAATGCATAATTTTCGAGCACGACTTGATGAATGATCCCGGCTCCCGGCTTCCAAAAGCCGATGCCATATTTCTTCGCGGCGGACGCGAGGAAGTTATAGACTTCCTTGTTCTCATCCAAAGCGCGCGCCAGGTCCTTCTGCGAGCCCATCTCGGCGCGGATCAAATGGTCGCAATGGATCGTGCTCGGCACGGCCGCTTTCTTCTTATTCGCCTGCATGAACTGCAAGACCGCCATCTGCGCCGTCGCGTCCTGCATGGCGACCCGGTCCGGCCGCAAGGCCAACATGGCTTTCCCACGCTCCCAATTCTGGGTATCGAAGTTGTCGGCATGCGCGACGAGAATCTTCTCCGCCAGCGTCAGGCCACGGCCGAATTTCTTTCTGGCCTTGGCCAAGACATCCGGCATCTTGGCATAGAGGGCTTTGGCTATATCGAGCGACATCTCTCTCTCCTTACAGTCGGGCTCGGCACGAATCGGAGGCTAGGGAGTCACACCCCCCTTAACCCGTAAACGACTTGATACCGGTCCTGCGTAACGCGGGGCTTCCCGCAACCCTTCGAGCAACGGGACCTCCCGCAACTATGTCAACGGTGCGGCTGCACGGACCTATTTCAACGGCGGAACTTCCCGCCGTTTGGGCGCCGCGTAGTTCACCAGATAATCGAACAGCCGGATCAAGCGGCTGTCCTGACGTTTCTGATCGACCCAATGGCCGATCAACCCGATCGTGCGCGACAGGATGAAGAAGCCGTTCAAACTGTCGACCGGGAAGCCCAGATCGACCAACACGGCCGCCATCGTGCCGTCCACGTTCAGAATCAAATTGTCTTTCTTCGCCGCAGTCACCTGCTCTACCTGCAAGGCGAAGTCGAGACAGGGCGTCTTGATATTGAGACTTTTCACATAGCCCACAAGTTCTTTCACGCGCTTGTCCGGATTGCGCAGGCTCTTCACGCGGTGTCCGATGCCCGGCACCGGACCGACGTTCTTTTTCATGTAGGCCAGAAATTCATCCACATCCATCTTATGGTCGACCGCGTACTTAAACCAACGGCCCGCATCCGTAACCGCGCCGCCGAAACGGGGCCCGATCATGATCAAGCCGGCGGCCACCGCTTGCGACAAGCCGATACCGGCACAGGCCGCGAGAATCGTCGCATAGGCGCCGCTGACACAGGGGCCGTGGTCGGCGGACAGCATCATGATGCGCTTGATGATCTCGGCTTCCTGCTTCGAGATCAGCCGCTTGTCCCACAACAAGCCGATGACGTGGGGGATCTCATAGCCTTTATTGATGAGTTCGGAAGCCGGATAGCCGTCGTAGCACGGTTCGTCGCCGCGATCATCGCTGATGGTCGTGCGAATCAACGGCGCGACCATCACTTCGTCCGCCTTCATCGCCTCTTCGACGGACTTCGGCAGGCGCGGCAGCGCGGCCGGCTCGATCGGCTCTTTCACCTGGCCGGACTTGAGCAACTCCTGATAGGTGTCCTTGATCGCGGGTCCGAGCGCGCCGAACGTCGGCGGGACGATCGCGCCGGACTTCTTGAGCGCGTCGGATTTCGACCGAGCCGACCCCTCACCCTTCATCCCTTCCTTGGCGCCGGCATGGCCGAACTTCATTCCCTTGGGCAAACTCTCCTGACAGAATCCGGAAACGACGCCGATGAGTTTCACCCGACGCTTCTTCGCGCCATACCACTCGGCGGCCCGCTCTTCGAGATCGCCGCCCATTTCTCCGACGATGACGACCGCTTTGGTCTGCGGATCGTTCTCAAACATTTCCAGGTAGCTCACATAGTCGGTGCCGGGATAGGCATCGCCGCCGATGCCGATCGCCGTCGTAATGCCGTCGGCGAACTGCGAACAGATCCAGATGATTTCGTTGGAGAGACCGCCCGACTTGGTAATGACGCCGAACGAGCCCTCTCGATAGAGCTTCGACAGGACAAGATTGTCGAACGCGCCGCCGATCACACCCAAGCGACAGGCGCCGGCGGAGATGATGCCGATCGAGGACGGGCCGTTGAACACCTTGCCGAGCTTACGCGCATGGGCGCCGAGCAGCTTGGCGTCCTTTTCCGGCACACCCTCGGTAATCATCGAGACGACCTTGATGTGTGAATCGTCAAGGGCTTCCATTCCGCCCTTCATCGCGCGGTCCGCGCCGATATAGACAAGGCTCGTATTGATGGTCGGATGGTTCTTCGTCGCTTCGGCGATACTCTTGTAAACCGGGATCGCGATCAGCCCGCTGCCGTAAGGAATTTCGTTGGACTTGCCGGCGTCAGGCGGATAGACGAACGCCTCGACATTGAGCGGGCGCTTGATGAGGAAGCAGAACTCCGCCATGCGGCGAGCGGCGTTGACACCGGCGGCGCCTCCCTGAATCACAACGCGGGTGTCTTTATTAGCCAGAATGCTCATCGGAATCTCCCTCTTTCCTTTAGGACTGAGTGCTGAGGGCCGAGTACTGAGCGAGTCAAAGCCTCGCACTCAGTCCTCAGTCCGCGTTACTGTTTTTGCAGCGCTTTGTCGACGATGTCCGTCAGCGGGGTATTGCGATCGAAGACGTTGATATCGAAGCCCTCGTCCTTCAGCGCGCGCATCGCGTCAAGCCCTTCCTTTTCACGAGGTCCGCCGCGGCGCACCCAAATCTTGACCCCCTTCAACTTCCCGTCGCCCTTGGCCTTTCGGAAGCCATTGATGATGCCGCCGAACGTCTTCTTCACGTCGGTAAAATTGGCAATCGCTCCGCCGACGATGATGTTCTTGATGCCGGGCAACGAACAGATCTTTTCCGTCAGCACTTCCACGGCCCAATCCGGGGGATCGCCCGAATACTCGGCATAGTTCGCCAGCTTGCCGCCCCGCGCCACGACGGCGTCGGAGTAATAGACGCTCGCGCCGCCGCCGGCGGGAAGCATCGCGGTATCGCCGCCGGGAATTTCGATGAATTTGACGGACCCTTTGATCTTGCTGTCGACGGCCATGACTTCCATTTCGTCTTTGCTGTACGAACGGCCGAATTCCGCGGCGAACTGGAAATTCCAATCCGGGTGGCGAAACTTGGCGTCGCCATCGAGCAATGTCACGGCATCGAGCGCGACCAACTCGCCGTCGCTCTCGCGGGTCACGACGGGATTCACCTCGAGATACTGCGCATCTTCGTTGTCGAAGCAGCTGAACATCTTGCCGGCGAAGTCGGCCATCTTCTTCGCCAAGGCGCCGGTAAAACCTGCTTCTTTAGAAAGCTTTTCAAGCGCTTCAGGGGAGGGAGCCTGTCCCACTTCGAGGCACAACCGCTTCACGCGGTCCCAGTTCGATTCAACTTCGATTCCACCGCAGTTGGCCACGAGAATCTCGCTGCCTTCGCGGGTTGATTTCACGGCACAATAATATTCCTCTTTGTGGGCGATCATTTCAGAGACGATGACTTGCGAAACCGTAATGCTGCCGACCTGACGGCCGATCATGTCTTTGGTCGCCGCAACGGCGCCATTCAGATCGAGGCCCACCTTCACCAATCCGAGCTTGAACCGGGAACCGAGCGCTTCATGCGCTTTGGCGACCAATTTACTCTGCTTCATCCACTCGTTGGCGTGACCAAGCTTGGAGAGTTCGTCCGCTGAGGTCACAACCGCATAATGTGGGACGTGAATTCCCCACTTCTTCATCAATCCCATCCCGGGACCTTCCAACACCTTTGCCATGAGAGTTCTCCTTCGTATTCGACTCAGCCGATCAGGGAGCCGGATTGTAACGGAAATCAACGGGATGACTCAAGACACCAGAGGAACTAAAGTGAGGCGGATCAAAAGGCCTAGGGAGAGCGTGCGAATATAACTCAGTGAAATGTCGATAAGAGTCCCAGAAACCGCGGACGGACCGGGACGGCAACGGGTGATCTCTACCACGACGCACTCGGTCATGGCAATCAGTGCCTCTTACCGGTAGGGCTTTCGTGGGACCGAGATCGAACGTGATGCCGCTGAGCTCGCCCTTCCAGCCGGTCGCAATGCCGCGCGATGACCGTCGCGGCTACAATCCTTTTCCAGCCACAAGGACTGCTACGGTTCTCGCCCTCCCACCTGCACGGCTTCCGGCTCGTGGCAATAGGGCTCATCAAGAGCCATGGCGTTTTTGAGTGCGATACATGCCGCAGGCTCGGCATGGTTCCAATAGCGGACATGTGCCAGCCAGGTCTTCCCCCGGCACCTCGTGCCGTCCAAGGGAACATCGTGAATGCCGGTTCCAAAAAGGTGAGCCAGCTTCCCACCGATCATGTCTGCGGCGAAGAAAATATTTGTCCACCGAGTGCATGCGAACAAGGCCGCGTGGTGAAGCAGCTTCTTCGTTTTTTCTTTCTCACTCCACGTACCATCCGACAATTTGTACCGGTTTGAAAGACGGTCGATATCTCGCCGATCGTCCAGCTGAGGAGGGCAAGACGGCAGTTCGCGGTCCTGCTTTCGATCTGCCATATCGTATTTGCGATCCGCCAGCAGATAATCCGCATAGGCGAGTGGACTCCCGAGGGTAATGAGGTCCGTGACCTTCCAAGGCATGCCGAGCGATCGCTCTTCTTCCCCTAGCGCTTTCTGCATGACCCGGAATGATTTGAGCTCGCCCGCCGAGCCCGCGCACGCTTCGAGACGCTTCCTCATCGCCTCGTAATGCGCTTGCTTGGGTTCGGACGGCTTAGAATGTATCCAATGCATCTCCTGCCACAGGTGTGTCAGGATGTCATACGCGATCACGCTTCCAAGGCTATGTCCGACGACGATGATCCGATCATACCGTTGCATCGGTTCGTCGTGCAGCTTTCTCAAGACTTCGAGCCCCGCGTTTCGAATGGACTGCCGAACGGCGATATTCTCCGGAGCCGGCCGCAGATATCGGGCGGCATCGGCGAGATAGCCCAACGCCACCTTTCGAAACATGCCGCGCCCCCCATAGAGAACCAACCCAACCAAGCCGGCGGCAAACACAGTTTCTTGCGCGCGTCCGGTGACGGCCTGGTAAAGAGCGCCGGCCCCAGCCGCGACGACCATACCCCAGCTTCCCCACCAGATTAGACGGAGCCTGCCCGGGACCTCGGACGGCAGACGCCAAAGAAGCGTGAAAAACCAATCGCCCACATGCGCCAGGGTGGATCCCTGCATCAAGTGAGCCCAATACAATTCGTAGAAATCGGCCGGCTTTCCGGTTACCTCTTTCCCGGCGGCCATGCGCCGAAGATCCAGCACCTCAGACATACGATCCGGCTTACTGAACACATGAGGTTTCCTCTCTTCACGTTTCCCACCCTCAGGTGTTTGATCCTCCTTGTGGAGATAGAGCCCTTTGATGAGTTCCCGAAGCGTATTCATCGGTTGCTGATCGCCGATGCCATGGATGAGGACCACGGCCACACGCCCTCGCGGGAAATCCGGCGATTGGCCGACTTCTTCAGCTGTGATTCTGTCGCAACGAGCCACCGCGACTCCAACGGTTCACTGAGTCTGAGCGCGCAACACAATGACGCGACGGCGCGACGGACGATCGCCGGTCGAACTCTATCGATGTCGTCTCACCGCCAGCCCATTGCAATCAAGGTGACGCTGACGGTCCTGGGGGCTGCATGAATGCCCTTCAAGATCACACATTGCGGTCTCGCAGGCAGGGGGAGCTATCGCTCCTCATCACATTTCGCCGACAAATGTGCCTGCACCATGGCCGTGCTGAGCAGCACATGCCGTGAATCAAAAGAAAGCATGCCGATTTCTTCCCCCTTCATCCGCACGCGCGCAAGCACAATCCATGGACTCGTGGGGCACATCGGACACCCGACGACTCTCGTGTCGTTGACGCTGCGGCACAACGTATCCGATATTTGAAAGGCCTCGCCGTGTGAGTCAGGAAGGCTTTCCAAACATGTAATCTCAAAGCCATCGCGGACTCGCGAATACTCGCAGGCCGTCTCGTCACAGCCGCACCCAATCGGCGAAACACGCACTGGGTGCGATAGGCACTCCACGTACTTGATGGCGACATACAACTCTCCGGCTGAATCCACCGCCCGAGGAGTAACGGGAGCGCATGGATGATGACAAGGCGCGTCCTGCCCGGCGAGGCACCGAGCGAGATCAAACTGAACATCCTTGGGCACATAGATCTCATCGCCTTGAGGACTCAAGGCGTAGCCCGGACAAATCGTGATAGTCACAGACGCGCCCGATATCGGATTCGCCTTGACCTCCAAGCCGCACACAATGCCCCAGCCGTGCAGCAAGCGATTGTGCGCGCGCCGCTTGGCGCGATAATAGATCTGATCCTGCGTCAAGTCATCGGCCGTGATGAGCTGACGCGAATAGAAACGGGTGTGCTCGCTTTGTGTTACACAGCCATGGCCGGCCATCAGATCGTCACAGCTCATATGATGCTCCTCATTGGGTTTTCTTGGTCCAGTGTCAGTATGCATTCCGAGTGATCGTGATTCGCCGGACTCAACAATTTTTTTGGCTCGAGCAAGGCCTCACCACGCTATCAGAGCGCGATGATCTTCGACTGCATCTTTCGAACGACGGCGTCTGAAAGCTTTGCTCGTTTCAGGATATCCTGATGATTGCTGAACCAGCCCTGTTGTCGCTCGCGAATAATTGCCGTGGCTTGCGCTTTCGTCAGCCCGGCATCGGTCAACTCGCTCATGCTTGCCAAGTTAACACTGACCGGCATGGCTGAAAGATTCATGCCCTGCGTTTTTATCGCATTCATCATATGGGAGCCGAGAACAGGCGATGCGCCGGCCGCGGGATCATCAATCGGCAATCTTCCCAACTGAAGACGGAACCAGCTTTCAAAATCGCCGCCTTGGGTCAGGTTGCCGGAAGGATTTTTCCCGCCTCGTACCGGCGGGAGTCGCGCCATGTTGAGGCCGACCCGAGCGCCGATATTGTCGGCATCCAGCACGGCCTTTTCGTCGAATGCATTGTTTTCTCCCGGCGCCCAGACAAAATCACCCTTGAGACACAGACTGAATGTCGGCGGCGCGAGCTTTTTCTGAAAAGTGCCGATCTGACCCAGATACAACAAAATCGGCAAGAAGGAGTAGAAGTTCTGATGAGGAATGAAAGAAGCCGCGTAGGGATACCGCTCTCCCGTATGAGGAGTGGTCGGCGCTGGAGCCACGCCGGCGGGAACATCAACCGACAAAATATCTCCATAAATCTCAAACTCAAAGTAAACACCCAGCGGCTCGACGACGAGCGGACTTGCGGAGACCACTTTGACGAGAGGCAGTTTGAAGCGCACCGTCAATGTTTGCGGGTCAATACCCGCCAGCTTTCGGTTGAAATAAATGGTGAACGGCGGCGCGTTTTCGCCCTTGATGATCCTATCGATCAACAACGGCTGATCATCGGCGACCGTTAAAAACCTTGTGTTCGTGTCGTCTCTGAAGGGCTTCACGAAGCTCCATTCATACGAGGGCGGATTCCCCGGTAATCGCGCCAGATAGTCATACAGCGCATCGTGCGTCCATCCGATATCCAGAATCTTGGGCAGATCCGAATGAAGTCCGAGACCGTCTTTCCCATCGGCGCCGTCGCATCCCCGTGGAATTCCCAGCGCGAGAATGCGTGTGTCCTGTTCGCTCGTGTCGTCTATGGCCGCGGTCGGGTCCGCTTTGCAATCGAGCGGCGTCACAGTGACGCGATCAATGCCCGGTCCGGTATCCTCCTTTGGCCCTGCCGCTCCGCCCCCGGAGCGGCACAGCATCATCTCGAATAACGCCGGGTTGCTGTACGCCATGGGGCGCGCGCCGCAGACATCGACCGCCGTGATCTTCCCGTCGGTCAGCGTCACCTTGCTGACGATCACGACACAGGGCGTCGACTCGCCGTCGGCGCAGGCTCGCTTGGCCAAGACGGCGGAGACCTCCTCGCGCTTGGTTTCGGCATCCGGTCCCGACAAAGCAGCGCACAGCTTCTCGTCCAAAGCAGGCGGCAGCGACTGCGGCGCTCCGGACGCCACCTCCTTCACAAGGAACGCGTATTTCTCCACGATCGTCGAAGGGGCCATGCCGTTCACGGTATCGCAGTCCGTCACCAGCACCGGCGTAAAGTCCGTCGGACACTCGACATAGGCCAGGCAAAGGTAGACTTCGTGGATTCCACCGGACGGCAGCGGGGACGGCACCCACAGGCCTCGATCGTCGGTCGTTTGCCAAGGGTTGATCGTAACCGGTTCCGGCACCACGATTTCCCTTCCACACCCGTCAATGGCGACACCCGGCGAGATGCCTATCCGGTCGTCCGACCAGGTGACCGTGAGTCCGCACAATACACCCTTCCCGAGGCTCAGCCGATTGAGCATCCAGCGTTTCTGGTTCAGATAGCGCTGTTCATCAAGCAGGCTGCGCTCGTCGAGCAACTTGCCGTAGAAGTAATGATTGCGCTGCGGTGCAATGAGAGCGGAACAGGCACAGGGTTCGGTACAGTTGAACATGTTGTTCTCCCCTTAGCTGAGCGGCACAGACGCCTCCTCGGCTCGTGAGCGGCCGGAACCGTGCCGAAAGTTTGGTGGCGCTTCTCCACCCAGATACGAACCACCACCGAGCTCCGCGGCGCCCAACCGCATCGCGGGCCCAGGGCCGGCGACGACACTGTCGATACCGACTCGCGCCTGCGCACCCACGCGCATGCGTGGTTCGATCAGACAGAGCTGGAAATCGGTGTGCGCCGGCTTTTCCGTCTCAACCAGATCACGCAAGGCTTGACGCTGCGAGACAAGCGGCACCTGCGCGGCATAGACCATCGCCGTAAACAGATGCGCATAGTCGTCCGAGAGCGGCGCGCCGTACTCCTCGCCGGCCAAAGGTCGCCCTTGGCCTACGATCGAATGACCCACTTCCAACAATCCACAACCGTCATTCTGTTCCGGCGCGAAAGCGGCCGTCTCGTCCAGCACCGAATAGAGACAATCCTCCGGCACAATTTCCTGGCGCTGGCTCGCGCTCGACCAATGGAGCTCGATGAGCGCAACATCGCCTTTTTCGTAATACTCCAGCACGATCGGATACCAACGTCCTGCATCCAGCCTGATCTGACCGGCATCCGTCGCAACTGCGTGATCTGTCCAATTCTCGATGATTTTCTTGCCGCCGACCCACAACCGCACACCATCATCCGAAATGGTGCGAAAGGTGTAGGTTTCGCTGAAGCGCGACCGTACCTGCCCACTCCAACGGACCGAAAAATTATCAGCTGAAAACTGTCCCTGAGAAGGCACCGTGGTCAACGGCGACTGTCTGGCCCAATTAAAATCAATGGTCGGATCCACACGCGTGTAGCGCAGGATCTCAAACTTCGTTCCTTCGTAATAATCCCCCCGCAAGCCGGCAAGCCGGCGATCGGCATAGGTGAAACCCGGCACGATCATGCCATCGGGCGTGGCCGCGGCGAGCGCCGTATCAAGGCCCAAGCCCAACCCTTCGCCCAACCGCCACACCCGCCGCTCACGGAACGCTTCGAAGAGATGCAGAGTGACGCCCAAGGTGCGCCGCGCTATTTCACGCAAGCCGGCCGGGGTGCCGCGCTGCCGGTACAGAACCGGCGCATCAACCAACAACCGCCGTTGCTCCGGCTTCTCCATGCGAGCCAGCAACTCCAACGCGAGCCATGCCGCGAGGTTGCCCATATCGGCCTCGGCGACCGTGCGCGCATCGAACTCACGCGGCAGCGCTTCCAACGCACGATCCCAATCGCCGAGCTCGGAACGAAACAGCGCCAACCAGCGCTCCAGAAATCCGGTAGCCGCATCGTCACGTCGATAGATAGATGGCAAGTGGTCCAAATAGCTCGGCTGTCCCGTGGACGCCTGCACTTGGAGAAGCAGCGGCGTCGACTGGCCATCGTGGCTGCTCAGCGTGATGCGCAGCCAGATGAACCGGCTGCCGCCATCAATGAGCGTCCGCAGCAACACATCGAGTGACGGTGATCGTTTCCAAACCAGAGTGCCTATGGCTGTATCGCCGCTATGGCTCGCCGCAACGTCAAGCGACACCGATGTCTCGGGTGGAATCTCAGATTCAACCCACAAGCGGTCCCAGATATCGCCTTCACCTGCGTCCAACGGACCGGCGAGCAACGTGCCGGACTCCTCCACGACAGTTGAATCCGGAAAACCCTGTAATTGCAGCGTTCCGTCCGCACGCGCCGCAAGACCGGATAGCGACACTACCTCATCGTCCCAGCGGCGCTGATCGCGCAACACTCTATAGTGAGTCGGAAATTCCTTCATGGCTTACTCGACACTTACTCGACATAGAGGTTGTAAAGAATCTTGCCGCCGTTGGCTTCACCGTCAGGTCTCAACCCCACAGAAAATTCGATGACGTGCTGACCTTCAGCGAACGTGACGCCAGGCAGAAAATCCAACCTTATTGGGACAGCATCGATGGCCGGGTTGGCCAGTGGATGGTTGTCGGTACCGTCGCCCAAACCCAATTGCCATGCGGGTTTCTGGCTTCCAGGGACGCTGTCGACGATCTGATCGCGGATTGCAATCGTCTTGTTCACTCGATCGATTGCAATCTGCAGATTGTTAACAAAGGTGAGGGGATTCCCAGAGCGAGCATGGGACTTTACGCCATATTGATTGATGCTTGCACTGAACGGATGGGTATGTAGGTCACGCGTAGGCAACAAAGTGGATGGATCACCGGTGTCACCGGAGATCGTATGTCCGTGGCCCGTGTCGTCACGTACTTCCATCCCGACCCTTTCATGCATGTCCGCGATGTGAGGCACAGTCTGCCCGCCGGGGCCACTCGTTCCGACTGTCGTGACCATGCGAAGCATCATCGGCGGTGTGCCTGCATCAAACGTTGCATTGCCCGAGCCCGGAGCATTGATCGACATGGGACCGTCTGGGTACGGCAAGAACGCCGATGCGATTAGATTGGGTATGTCTCCAGGCGTCGGCGGGATCGTTCCGTTATAGGAAGAGTTGGAGACAAACCCAAATGCGCTGTGCGCATGGGTACTATTGACCGCGCTCAGCGTCGTCCCACTGTGTTTGTGTTGATCAATTGCACTGGCATGATCCGTGTTCGCGCCTTGCCCAACCCCGACGTCTGAACTGTGCGTGTGGATACCCATCTCCGTATAGCGAAGAGGTGAAAACTCGGCTCCTTTCAGAAAGAGTGTCACCGAATTAGGCTGCCTCCCACGAACATGGAAATAGACGCGTCCCACCACTTGTACATCTTTCCGCTCCTCTTCACCCTGTTTCGGTGGCGGAAAAGACTCCTTGGGTATAAACGCCACTTCTCTTTCCCCCTCCAACGCATATTGCCGCACCGTCGCCGCCGATGCGGCGCCGATGTAGCGTCTTGCGCCGGCGTCGATCTGGCGCACGCTCTTGCAGCCCTCAGCCAGCTCCACCCGCGCCAGCACAATCTGATTGCTGCCGGGATGCGGAACGAACGGCGCCCAGGAAAACTTCACCCGCGCCTGGATACGTGATGGCCCGCCCCAGTTCGTCGTCGACTTGTTCGCGCTCGTTCCCTCGGCGCGCACGGCACATCCGCCTTTCTCATAGGCGATGGTTTCTTCCGCGTACTCGATGACCAGATAATTGCCGACCACCGTGCTTTCGTCAGTGCCGGCATGGCTGTACACTTCCACCGTTGCCTCTTCGAGCAGAATGATCTCGCGGCCTTCGTGATCGAGCGCCAACCCGGGACCGACCGCGACGAACGGCGTATCTTTCTTCGGCCCTTCCATGATCGGTCGAACATCCAACCCCCGGGCGATCCCAGCCGAGTAGAGCGATTTATTGAGCCAGCGCTTGGTGCGGATGTGATAGTCCTGCTCTGCCTTGAAGTCCGCGGCCTCCAGCCGCTGGCCGTTGTGGTAATTCAGCCGCTCTAGGGGTTTCTCATTCATGGCAACCGCTCCCTTCATTCACCGTAATCTCGTGCATTCCGGACGCCACCAGACCGTGGCGGCATAGGGCGATGTTGCCGCAGCGACTCGCCGCTTGGCCGTCGACGCGCCACGCCACCTCTTCGACGTACGCCACACCCGGCACGTCATGCAGCAACGCCAGCAATTCCGCGCGATAGACGGCGCGACCGATCGGCCACCCCTGCCCATCCGGCCCGCCCGTCAATCGATGAAACCACTGATCGAGCGCGCGGCGTGCCTCACCGACCAGCGCGCGGCGGTCCACCCCGGGACGGGCCTGCAGGCGCGCGCTGACGGCGACGGTGGTGTACTGCGGGCCGACGACATGAATCTCGCCGGCGAGCAGGCGGCGCCGTTCCAGATACCGCTGGACGGTCGCAAGCAACGGAGCGGTCGGTTCAGGCCGCTCATCGGGACAAGATGGCAAGACGACCACGGTCGTGCTCCCGCTGACGGGAATGCAGCCTATGGCCGGATGATAGTCGGCAATCGCATGCGCGCGTACAATCGGCACACCGGGAGCGGCAAGCGCGAGCGATTCGAAGTCCGACAATGTGACCGCGCGGGTGGGGACGGCCAGCTCGCGCACTGCGCGCGCCTTGGCTCCTTCGAGCGTCTCGGCATCCGCCCCCCCGCAAGCCGCGAACGGCTGTTCTATCTGAACAGTCGGGTGGGGAGCCGTAGGATAAGCCAACGTTCCCGCCGCCACATTTCCGTCACTTCCGCCACCCGTCTGATATGCGACACTGACCTCCGCCTCGGCAGCGGGCACGCGCCCGATGCGGCCGTCGCCAAATAGCACGGCGCCGGCCTCCGTATCCACGACGCAGGTTCGGGTATGCGGTCCCAGGCCATCCCAAGACGGCGCAGCCTGCCAGTTGCCATCCGCTGTTCCGTTCTTCAACGTCACCGTGATCCTGACGCTGCCGGGCGCGACAGGTTTGTGGGCAAGCTCGAACCGTTGGCTCGCCAGACCTGTGCTGCAAAATGTAAGTGGCTGCACATCGACGGCGTGCCGTGCGGCGACCGTATTGATGGCGGCATGGACAATGCGCGGCGGGCAATCGTAGCCACCTCGTTCCAGTCGGCAGCGAATGAAGTATGTGCCGGCGGCGGCTGACAGAGGGACGCCGCCGGTTGCCTGTTGATCGAGCGCCGGCACTTTAAACCGCACGACCCCTGTAAGAGTGAGGGCTCGCGTCTCGTCCGCGACATCTTTCAGCGCATGCCATCGTCCTTTGCCTGCGTGGTATTCCCAGACCGTGCGCGCACTGTAATGCCGACGCCAGTCCGGCTGGTTCGGCGGCAAGCCTCGCGGGCACAAGCGTGCCGCTTCGTCATCAATGGCCGTTTGTTCAGCGACTAACCGCCCACGGGTGACATGATCCTCACATTCATTGCCCGTCCACAGACCCAGGGTGATCTCCGTATCCGCCGGCGCAAGCGGACGGTCGAAGCCGAGATAGAGCGCGTCTCCCGGCTGTGGTTGTTGGCCGAGCGGCACTATCCCAGCCTTCGCCATGCTGCGCGCCGTGAGATCTTCATAGACGCCACCCGCGCTTCTCATGACCGTCTTCAACCGGGTATCGGAGACGAACAGCTGTGCCGTCGTTTGAAACTCGACCTTCCCACCGTTGGATCGCACGGATATCCCGTTCGGCAGTAATTGCGCCGCGGCGGTCGTGCGAAACACCAGCATGGTCTCTGCTACCTGGGCCGGACGCAACACGACACCGGCCAGCCGCAGAAATGCGCGATAGGATTCATTGGGAATATTGTCGAGGCGATACGACGCGCCTTCAGCCAGCCACGCGAGCAATTCGAGAAGCGTAATGCCGGGATCGTGCGCGTTGTAGTCCGTCCAATCAGGCGCAAGCGCGGGCAGGCTGCCGCGGGCTTCGGCTACCAGTTCATCATAGGTGAGCCGGTCGAGCGTGGGTAACGGCAGCGGCATCAGCGTACCCCCACAGCGAGTTTGATTTCATGCGCCCCGGAGCAGATCAACGTGTCTCGCGGTACCGCCACAGATTGAGCCTGCTCGCCGCCGTCGACGGACCACTGTATATCGCGCGCGTAGTCCACACCCGTTGTAGACTCGATGACGGACGCGATATTGGACAGATGCACGTCTTCGCCGAACCCCCAGCCGTTTCCACATGGCCCCCCGGCCAATGGGTGCAAAAAACGAGTCAGGCTGTCGCGTACCTGCGCTTCCACTAACGCAGCTTCGGTCGGGTCCACGGGAATGATTTCCACCGCGATGTTAAGCGTCATGTACCGGGGTTCGATCACCCGCAAGCGGCGCACGACGCTCACAGGCACCCGCGCGCGCAGGTGCTCCGCGACCAACCGCTGCAATTCCGTCGAAGGCGTCGGCCGATCCTCGCTGCTGCGCGGCACGACAATGACCGTCATCCATCCTCGTTGCGCATGCCCGACCGGGCCGGTGAGAGCCAAACAACAGGCGCGCGCGACTTCCGGTGAAGCGTCACGAGCGACCCATTCAATATCAGAAGCGGTTATCGCGCGGTCACGATGACGCAAACGTTGCGGGCCACGATCGCGTATGGCTTCAAGCGGTTCGCTAGGGGCTCCGCCGGTGGCTGCGACCGGATTCGTCACATTCGCCACAAACGGCACGGCGCTGCGCAATTGCGTAACGGAACCACGCGGCACGTTGCCGATCATCCCGCCGCCGGATCGATAGGTCGTGACGATCCGGCTGCCTGCAGGCGGGATCATGCCCTGCGTCCCGTTGCCGAACCGAATCAATCCGGTGGCTCGTTCCAACACATAGGCACGGTCGCCTTGCTGCGCATCATACAGATGCGGGCGTTCGCGCCACCGCACCCAGGCGGCCGTGATCTTTTGACTCACAGGTTCGCGCTCATACCGTATATCCTCTTCAGGAACCTGGCGGGCAATGAGCTGCCAGCCTTCGCCCCTGCCGGCCCATTCCCTGATTTCGACGATCTCGCCGGCCAATACCGGGCTACGTAAGAAGCGCAAGGCCTGACGCGGCGTGCCGTCCGCCGTGCCGAGCATCTCCTGCTCGACTCGTACTCGGTGACCGGCCCAGACCCCGTTCAACCACACGCCACTGAGGGCCCGTTCCGTAAGTGCTACCCCGTCCTTGAGCCGCGCGCGAATTCGATAGATATGTCCGCCGAGCCCCGGCGCCGCGACCGCATCGGGGGGACCGATGAATTGCACCATCCCACTCTGGCGCAGGCCATGGGTTTCGTCGCGCACGCCAAGCTGCAACCAGCCGCTACGCGAGAGATATTCCCAGGTGAAAGCCGATGCAGTGCCCGGCGCAAACTCCTCCGCGCCCGACACCTGCGCATAGAGACTCACCAACCCGGCGGGCAATCGCTGATCAAAGCCGAAATGTAGCGCCGGACGCTCATCGGGAACCGGCCAGAAGGGATCGAAGCTCCGATCCGGCCATCGGACATCCTCGGTGTGATCTTCGAATTGAAACTCATTGCGGGTCAGACAGTGATCGAGGGGTTCCGGGTCGGTAAGATAGGTATAGGAAAGCGTGAGTTTGGAAACGACCGGAAGACTCGTCGCGTCCTTGAAACCTCCGCTCGTTATCCGTATGCGAAGCCACCGATTCTTCGTGCCGTTGAGTTCGCTCTCCTGCCAATCGGTAGGACAGTTGAAGGAGATGCGCTGGAGCTTTGGCTGGTCGCTATCGAATTTGTAGGCAGCCACCCCATTGACCGACGGTTCAACCCCTAACTTCTGCCATCCTCCATTACCATAGAACTCCCACATCATTGTCGGCTGGATATTTGAATCCAGAGAAACACCCTTCTCCAACAACTCGATGTCGATGTGTACCTTTGCCCCACCGCGCTGAAATACCTCGGCACTGGAGAGATAGAACACATTGAACCTGGCCGGCTGCTGGCCGAAGGGGTAAAACTCCTTGCTGACATCCAGACGCATAGCATCGGCAAATGCGGCATCCGGCAGCACATCTTTCTTCTTGAACTGCACGCGGATGCGCAGGTCGTTGACGGTAAGTGGATTGTGGCGCAGGTTCTCGCCACGGATCACCGGCGTGTTCAACGTGCCCCGTATCCAATAGGTCGCACGGCCATGAAACGTCTCTTTCTTGGCATCCGGCCCGCAGTTGAGTCGCAGCGCGATTTGACCGTCACGCGTGAGGCCACGAGTGGTGTCTTCTTCCTCGGCCAGTTGCAACGTGATCCAACCGACCTCGCTCAAGTACTGCCAACGGACATCCAGCGGCTTCTGCGGCGCGGCGTCCAGCGTGCACTGCAGCAGCAGCGTGATTTCGTGTCCGCCCAATTTGAACAGACGATCATGCCCCAGATAGATCGCATGTTCCGTGCGCGCCATATCGCCGAATACGGTGCATCCATCGGTCAATTTCGCGGAGTGATCGGCATAGGTATCGCGATCGGGATCTATGCTGTACAGTGCGGTGAGTTTGGCCCGCGCGAGGGTGACCGTGTGCTCCGTGAAGAACAGCACCGGTGAGGGATCGTTCTGAGGCGCCTCCGTGAGCAGTGACGGTGACGGCGGATGAGGCTGCGCGGCCAACTGGCTTTCGGCGGCGACCGTAACATCCACAGGACATTCCTGCGTCAACCGGAAGACGACCGGCACGCGGGCGGCTTGAGCCGGCAAGAGGGGTATCGCCAACATGTCGAGCATCGCGAGCAGATTGCGCTTCGGCAGTTCTCGAAACCCGAGGTCCAGCAGCTTTCGGTAGCGAGCCAGCACGTCAAGCAACGTCGCCGCCTTGGTCCCAGGCGTCACAGACCATTCCGGTGCGTATCCCGGCACCCGCCGCAGCAACGATTCCATGATCGTCCGTTGCTCCGACAGGCTCGTAGAAATCTGTCTGTTCACTCGCGGCCTTCCTGTAAATAAAACGGATAGACCAGGTTGTAGAACGTATTGGTCGCGCGCACCTGATACCGGATGTCGATGTCGAGGCGGTTCCGCGGAGGCCGGACGACCGTCACTGTAACTTCGCGTACATCGATACGTGGTTCCCACATCACGAGCGCCTGCTCCACGCGTTGCTTCACTAATGCAAGCGTAGTGTAGTTCGCCGGCTCGAAGACCATGGCCGGCAAACCGGAGCCAAAATCCGGACGCATGACGCGCTCGCCGGGGCTGGTTTCCAGAATGATACGGATCGCCTGACGAATATCGTCTTCATATTCGGCGCGCGCCACATCCTGCCCTGCGGCGTCCACTGCTACCGGAAAGGACCAACCGACACCGAGAAAGGCCTTGGCAGGGTCGAATGATTCAATGTTCATGGTGCATCAGCCTCCGATCTGAACCCTGTCGCATCCTGCCGTGATCGAATTGGATGAGCCGATCTCGACGACGTTGTCGTCTTTTCGCGCGGCAGGGAACCCGTTGATCAATACGGTGCTGCTTCCTTTGACCACCATTCCTCCTATGTGTTTCTTATTGGGACCGTCCGTATCTGAACATGCGTGGAAATCTATTCCTGCCCGCCACGCCGCCTTTCCACCGATCAAGACGTTCCGACTTCCCGGCCCCGGTCCTAACGGCGCCTGCAGATGTCCTGTCGAATCTCCGACTCGCGCCGCAGCCGGCATGGCATGCCTCCCGTGATCTACCCAATGGATATCTGCGATGAGGCGCCGCCCACTTGAATATTCGTGGCGTCCAATTTGATCGTGCGCGCTTCCAGCGTGATCGTCGCCTTCGCGGTGATCTTGAGCGTCCCGTCGCTGTTCAGACTGATCGTCACTGTGCCCTTGTCGTCCATGCCGATCTCGATCCCGTTCGGCTTGAGCGTCACATGCCGGCCCGCTTTCGTCTTGATGACAATGGACTGCTCGGTATCGTCGAAGGCGATCTCGAGCTCTTTGGGCGTCAGGATCACTCTCTTGGTGACAGGATCGCCTTCGCCCTGACGGGGTGGCGACTTGGTATCGTTCCATAGCCCGCCCATGACGAAGGCCTCGCTGCCGTCTCCCTGATGAAAGGCCACCAGCACTTCATCGTTCACTTGCGGCACGAAATACACGCCGGTATCCGGCGCGACGACCCGCGCCCATATTTCCCTTCCGCCGCGCCCAGCCAACCGGACTTTCACGCGGCCCATTTTCGTGTGATCGCAATTACGGATCACCTTGCCGGCCATCAAGCCGGACTTTCCCTCATCCGACTCAGTGTCTTTCAGTCCCGTTTGTGATTTCAGAAATTCGCCGCTCATGCTCAGGCTCCAATGCGTATATGCTGACCGAAAGGCTCAATCGTCACCGCCCCCTGTTCCTGTAGCGGGATCGAACCGAACCAGACCTCCTTGCGTACTTCGAAGCTCGTCTGATATCCCCCGCCGTCGATCGAATGCGTGGCGGACGTGACCCGATACAGACCACCGAATTGTTTGCCGACACCCTCCAGGCGCATCACTGTGCCGGCCTGAATGTTGGGATCTCCCACGCAACGACCGCTGCCCGTAAGACGGTTGTTCAACTTTGCCAAGAGCTTGCTGACCAGGACCCGCGGAGCGGTTTTGCTGCTGAGCGGTTCGTTCAGCACCATGACCGGATTCTTGTTCGCATCTTTCCCCATGGCCAGCTCAGGGGCGCCATAACCGGGAATGATGTCCAATGTGAGCGCGCTGCGATCCCAATCCCAACCGGCCGCCACCGTGAATTCCAAATCCAGCGCCGACACCCAGAAACTGACGGCCACCTTCGCTACTTGACCGACCGTGCTGATGCGCGGCGTAAAATCGATCAACGATCGGCCATACCGGAGCGTGACCGGGGACGCCGGCGACGAATCGATCAACGACAAGAAGTGCAACCGTCGCCCTCCCAACGGACCCTGGTGATCCATCACCATTTCCCATCCGTTTTCCGCGCAGAGGCGCCTGAGAAAATCGTAGTCGCTCTCCCCTCCCTGTCGTCGTATCAGTTTTTGTTGCGCATCCGGACTGCCGAACGCGAACGTGGCGGCCGCCTCAGCTCCTCCGATGATCACAGACAGCGCCGCGCCGATCGGGTCCATGATCGGCTGCAACAGATTTTCAGCCGCCACCATGGCGGCCACGGCCGTATCCGGAATCGGGAAATTCCCCAGGCACTCGGCAGGAATCGCAAACCAGCGCGCCTTGCTGCCTCGCTGCATGCGATGACGCAAATCCTGCGCCGAGACCGTCATCATCGGCGAGCCTCCGGCCGGAAAGGTGGGCGACAGCGCCACGATCTCGCCGACGAATTGTTGCCGCAGCGGATCCGGCGCATAGCCCATCGACAGAGCCAGCGCGTTGTCCAATTTGAGCAAGGGATGATCGAGCCACCGCAGATTTTCATTCGCGACAGCCAACTCCACGCGATCCGCTCCGTCCAATCCTGTCTGATAACTCACACTGGTGATCGAAGCGCGCAATGCGGCCGGCACCGCCTGGTCGTTAAGACGGACCTGAAACTCCGGCGCGTACCGCATGGCGGCGGTCGGCATGCTCATTGATAGACCTCGCCCGTTTCGATGCGCCGGTACGGCAGGCGTGGGATCACCAGCCGAAGGCCGGGCTGGAGCCGATGCGGATCGCTCACGCCGTTCGCCAGCGCGATCGGGCGCCACAGCCTCGGGTTGCCGTACTCCCGCCCGGCGATCGCGCTCAGTGTTTCGCCCGCCAGAACCAGATAGGTCTTGGTGTAGTCCGCAGTCTCGCGCTTGACCTCCTTGGCTTCGAGATCGGCATTGCGAAACTCGTTGAACGTCACGGTCACTCGCGCCCGCACCGGCACCCCGTCCGGCCGGAACATGATGTAGCGTTGGTTGGCGCGCGCCAGCACGCAGGTGAAGGACAGCGTCCCCCATGTGAACAGCAGCACGGGCGGCGCATGAATCGTGGGATCGATACTCATCAGATCGGTCACGCGCCGCGCCTGGATCCGCACATCGTCGCCCGCTTGGTTCACCGTGCGGCTGCCTGCGCGATGTTCCTCATAGGTGTCGAGGAACAATTCCATCTCGAGCGTTTGCATGTTGCCGTGCACGAACTGCAATAAGGGCCCGCTCAACCCCGGCACGGCGATCTGCGCATAATTGACGTCATGATTGAGGCTGTATTCCTCGGGATTGAACAGCACGGTGATGCGTTCATTGCGCGTGAGATTCATGATCGTGGCTTTTTCCAGCGCCATTGTCAGTTCATCCCCATCCGTTCACGCTGCGCCACGATGCGCCGGTCAAGCGCGTGCAGCACCTGATCGGTGATGCGCGCAATATCAATGGGCGAACGGCCGGGCACCGCCGCCTCCATGTCTTGCCTTTCCCTGGCGCTCGACGGTTCTCGTGGAGCGCGCGGAGCCGCGGTGACGACAGCCGCTTCTTCTTGTGAGTGAACAACGCGTCGATAGGTTCGCAGTAACGATGGTGAGCGCCGAGAGATAGCGGGGTCCTGAGATGGCGTGGCCTGCTCCGTTCGGGATGCGGGACGCCTGGCTGGTCTACCATCGCCTTGCGGCGGATACTCCTCCCGCACTTCGCGTCCGACGAGACGCACGATCACATCATCCTGTTCTGAATGACGAGGTTGTCGCCTTGCTGAGGCCGCCACGGCCATGGGGATGGCCGTTATGCCGGCTTGCTGCGCCGGCGTGCGAGCTGCCGCTATGCGCGGATTTGTCGCAGGCTGCGGAAGAAGCAAGCGTAAGAGTATGCGAGGCTGCATGAACAAGGACGAATGCGTCGTGAGGTAGGTATGTGTGATCGACGGGCTGGTTCCGTCGGACTGCTCAAAGAGCAAGGCCATCATGGGCCATCGCCGATCCATCGCCGCATACCGGGCCAGAATGGCCCGCGCCATATTTCCCGCTCGATTCACATGACGCGGCAGACGTCCGGCCCGCGCGAATCGCCCCGCACGCGCCAGATAGCCATGGACCCGTTCCACAACCGCTCTGTGTTGCGTTCTGATTCTCATGTTCCGTTCACTCGTCCGTTGATCGCGCTGATTTCACGCACCCAGCGCCGACGGTCGCCATGCTCCATGCTCATGATCTCGGCCTGGGACCAGTGAAGGTGATACGCAACGAAGGCTACCTCCTCGTACAACTGACCGAGGGGGTAGCCTACGACCCCCCCATGGGAGGCCGCTCCAATTCAAAGGCATGTCGGCACTGCGGGCACGATGCCGCGACACGCCCTTGATCCACCTGGTTCATCTCGTTATAGCGGCTCTGCAGATAGGCCAGATCCGCGGCATACAGGCTTTCAATCGTCTTGGGATTGATATGCGCCACACTGCCCAGCCGTGTGATCACACGCGACAGCAAAATGACGATCAAATACGCCGGATTGGCCTGGACCCGCCCGTCGCGCAACGGCGTAATCTCGTCCGCAGCCGTCGCCAACCGCATGACGCCCTCGCGATGCAGATTGCCGTCCTCATCCTGATAGCCGACCGGCAAGGTGAATGCGTATTCAGTCTGGATCATGGTTATGCCCTCTCGATCCCTTCATGCGCGAGCTCCAGGGTTTCAATGGCCACGTCGGTGCCCTTGGCCGTGAAGTCAGGTCCGTCCCACTTCGTCGGCCAGGCATCGAAGAAATTCCATCGTACTTTCTCCGTGACCCCATCCACGTCATAGACCACGATGCTGCCGTTGGCGCGGCGAACCTTCCCATTGATGACGTCACGGTGCCAGTCATACAGCTCGCGCGAATCGGTGAGACCCCATTTCAAAACGATGTTGTCGTACTTGGTCAGACCCGGCAATTTATGGGTCTTCGTGTTCTTCCCCCCCTCGCGATATTCGATGGGGTCGGTGCTGGCTCCGAACCCGGTGCAGTCGGTGAAACGGGCCTGGGTAACGCCGTCGATCTCCACGACGAAGTTGAAATTGCGATAGGGGTCTTTTCTCTCTGCCATGGCGTGCTCCTTTTATTCGGTGACTTCCGATCCACCTTCCCAAATACCGATGCGGACGATGATGAACTCGGCCGGGTAAGAAGGCTTGACGCCGATCTCGATAGAGAGCCGTCCCAGGGCGCGCTGATCCGGCGGATTGATGGCCTCGTCGATGCGCACGTAGAAGGCGTCTTTCTCCGTCGCGCCGAACAGAGCCCCGTCCCGCCACTGCTGGGCCAGAAACGCGGAGATGGTGCGTTTGAGCTTTTGCCACAGCTCGAGGTTGTTCGGTTCGAAGACGGAACCTCGGATTCCGACCTGGATCGATTCTTCAAGGAACAGAAACAGACGGCGAATGTTCACGTACTGCCAGTTCGTGTTCTTCGTAGTGGTGCGCGCGCCCCAGACGATGGGTGCCCCACCTCGCTGAAACACACGGATCACATTGACACCCTTGAGGTTGATGAAACCCTGATCGGTGTCGCTCAGCATCGTCTCCACGCCGAGCGCCCCGTTCACGACACATTCGTTGCCTGCGGGTGCCTTGAACACGCCGCGATTAAGATCCGTGCGCGCATAGATGCCGGCCACGTAACCGCCAGGGGGCACGAGGGTCCGTCGCCCGGTCTTCGCCGACGTGACTTCGATCCAGGGGTAGTACAGGGCGCCGAAACCTTTGTCGTTCTCAAGTCCTTCGCGCTGGACCTCGATATCCTGAACTGCGGTCGCCTTGCCGGCATCGAAGATTGCGAAGCGGTCGTGTAGCCTTGAGCAGTGATCGAGCACCGCCTTCTGGACGGCGAGATCGGTACGATCGGCCGCCACGACTATATTGATATCGCGGATAGGCTCGAGCAGTGCCAGCGCGCTCTCGTAATCGCTCGAACGACTTTTGATGGCGGTCGCGTCGTGGCTTTGGGCGCCTCCGAGCGTGACGGTTGCCGCGCTCGGTGGGCCAGTCGGTGGATCGAGCGGATGCGCCAGGAGCAGCCCTGCGGCGTCGCTGTTGATCACGTTGGCGTAGTATCGGGGATGCAGCGTCTCCATGGACAAGCCTGGATAGGTCGGCGGCGGCGCCGGCGTCGGAACAGGCTGACCCACCGTGAGGTTGAACTCTTGCGACTGCAGTTGAATCGGTTGGGTCCCGTACAGCGTGAATCCAGTGAGGCCGTCACGCACAGTGACGCGATACGTCGTGAGGCTCGATGAAATGCGCTCGGCTCTGACTGCCGTCACCACTGTTGTTTTCGGGGCCGGCGCGCCGGCGCCGGTTCCCTGAGTCACCGTGATGATACTGCCCACCACCAATTTCGCGGCGCTCGTTTGACTCGGCGGCGTCCTGTCCACGACCCGGAACGTTGCGGCAAATGCCGGGAGCGAAGCGAGTCTGAGTTTGACGTTGGCATAGGTAGCCTGCAACGGATTCTGCAGATAGACGATGGTACCGGAGGTTCTGGCCACCGTCGCCGGCTCGCTGGTTATCGGAGTGCCGGTCGTATTGCCGATGACAACGTCATCGCCGGGCAGAAACTGCGCGGCATTCGCCGCCGTGCCGACATTGACGCTTCGGCTGCCGGCAGTGGCGCTCGCGTCGACCTCGGGTTTGAATAGCATCACGTCATCAACCGAATGCGCTGCCGCCACAACGACACCGATTGCGGGACTCTGTGGCCCGCTTCGACGCGCTGTCAGTCTGATGATCTTCTTCAGGGGATTCGCCTCTTCTACGAGATCGACAAAATCCGGGGTGGCATTGCTGATTGCGGTCACGAAACACGTCTGCCCGCCGTTGGCAAAGAACCCGCGGACCGCATAGTAGAGAAAGTCGTCATCTTCCGGCTCGATCGGCAACGGTGGCGCGAACATTCTCAGATAGGCATCCCAACTCGTGAACAGCGTCGGTTTCATGGGCGGGCCGTACGTGTTCAGGCCCAGGAACGCGGCAACCGCCGTGCCGACCCCCTGAATCGGCGCGCCCGGCGCAAACTCTTCGATGTACACCCCCGGGTAACTGACTTGGACGGCCATGTGCTGCTCCTTTCGGCTGTGTCTTATGCGGTAAGTTGCAGGTCGTACTCACCGGCCATCGTGGACGGCACCTCGACAGACCGTGGCGTCGCTTCGTGGTACCCACTCGCGCGAGCCCGCAATGTGTAGCTCGCTCCTTGCGCGACACGTTCAAACAAAAACCGACCGTTGGCATCGGCGACTTGCGTCTGGGTTTGCGCTGGATTCGGCGACTCGAGCCGCACCCAGGCCTCCCTCACCGGATTGCCGCTGATGTCCCGCACCGTGCCGCCGATCGTAATCAGCTCGTCCGGAGCTGCAACCGTGCCCATCTGGCAGTAGCGGGACGAGACGGTGGTGACGATCGAACCCTCGACCGACTGGTCGAGATCCATGCAGATCGTCACGATGAGATTGAAATACGGACGAGGCGGAATCCCGAGCGCGCTCCAGAATTCGCCGGCGCTCTTGGCCCCATCCATTTGCGCGACCATGGTCGGCGGAGCGTAGAGTTGCCCCGTGAGCCCGCCGGCTTGCACATATGCATCTGGAATGACCGGAAACCGCGACAGCCAGTTGAACGCCTGGCCGAGCAGCTTGTGCGAGGCCGTCACCTTGGCGCCTTCCGTCGCTCCATCGGTCCATGTGGTCACCATGTATGCGCAATCCACCCGTAAGGGTGAGCGTCGCCGAAGGCTCAGGCTGTTTTGCTGCCTCGTGATCGGCATCGGATCGCGAAGATCGCGGTTCTCCTTCGTCTCATAGAGAAACAGATTCACTTCGGCATTGCCCTGCAGGGGATATGGCTGTTTGGGCGTCACGAAGCTGGCCTGAGCATTATGCAGATCATCAAGCGACACACCTGTGGGTGCAGCTTTAATCAGCTCCGTCAGCATATGATCGAGGAGATCAAACACGTCGCAGACTCCAAAGGACGAACAGGGTATTTCTTTTGATCATCTGCCGTCCGAACGTTCTATTGCGAACTCGTTTTTGAGTATGATTTGGTAAATTAGTCATTGACGCCTTGACTTTGAAAAAGCAGCCTGTCCTCATTTTCTCATGCAAACATAGCGGTAATCAGTTATTGGAGTAACTGATGTCTAGGAGAATTTTCCCGTCCGGTGCGATGACCTTACGATGGATCTCCTTCGGGATGGGTGTCCCGTTGGGGAGCCGCGGCGGATTAGCCTCATAGACCGGCGTAACCTCGACCGTGACAGTGCCGTACTTATCGGCAAGCCTGACGGTCTCAGCCTCAGCGGCGCGCCAGGGGGATCCCTCTCCTCGGTTGAGGTTGGGATGCATTGGCACGATGTTTGGCATCTGATCCGCAGCAAGCTCAGCATCTACATTCCCCTTGAACGCTTCGCGCTGAGCAAGATGACCGCGATCCCATCCAGTATTCGTATAATCATCGGTCGTCGCTTGGGCCCCCTCTGTTGCTTCTTGTCGCGTGAACGCACGATCGGTTTGCACAACACGATCCCTCGTTCCTGCAACAACACGGTATGTGACGCGGTTCGGCCGGCCTGCGGTTATGTTGTAGTCGGTCTCGAGGCCGTACATAGTTTCAGCGGCGTTGCGCTCGTTGAACGACATACCAATGCGTCGATTGGTGCCGGACCTGAACTCGCTCGGCTCGCCAAAGATTCGCTTGAACGGTTTTCCAAATTTCGCCAACTCTTTCTTGCTCTTAGGAGGCTTGAGGCGTGGCCCAGCTGGCATCAGGCCGAGATCCACGGGCTGTGCCGGATCAGCCAGCATCGGGCGGCTGGTATCGAACTGAGGTACCTTTCCCTCAGACATTGGGGGAACCTCCAGATACTCTTCGGAAGCACCCAACAGCGGGCCACTGGTGTCAAATTCTGATCGAGCACGGAGGTCAGAAATCTTTTGTGCCGGACCAATCGTCTTCTTGCCGGGGCTCCTAAGGTCTAATCTAGAAAATTCCCCAGGCTCGAGCGGAAGGTCCCTGGGCGTCACTTCAGGGGAGATCTCACTCACCGGTGCTACGCCTTCCGGGCTGAGCGGCTTACCAAGGGCGGATTTTTCTCCAGGCGTCAATCTCCTAGGAGACAAATTGGGACTGGAGCCCTCCTTCGCAGGTAAACCAGGTACAACTTCTCTTGTCGGTGAAGGAATGGATGGGAGGTCCTTTACCCCACCTTTGCCGCCAATACTAGCTACAGCGACATTCTCTTTGGGAAGATTGATGACTTCGGCCACCTCTCGATCGCTAGGTCGAACGGCCGCCGATCGAACATCAGCGGCTGTATCGCCTGTTCCAGTCGCTTTGGCTCGCTGCCCACCAGCCCCCGGCGGCGTTCGTTCGCCCGTATCCCATTTAGGCCCACGACGCTCGCTCCCACCGGTTTCGCGCGTGCGCGCCCTCATGTTTTGTTTTGTTGGCGCTTCAGTGCGAGTCCGTGCGAATTTCGAAGGCTCTACACGTGACTTAAGAGGGCCCTGCTCACCAACTGGCGCACGCTCCTCGAAGAGCCCTCTCGGCTCAGCGAGCTCGTAATCCAGCTCGTGCATCGGACGTGGCGCCGAAGGCCCCTTCGCAATCTTCACCCCGGCCCGAAGATCAGCGATGGTCATTGCAGCGACTGCAATCATCATCGCCCACTCGCCCGAACTCGGTCCTTCGACGCCAAGCATTCCCCTGCCCGGCTGGTTAGACCCGGCAGCCAGAGCACTCTTGTCGAGCATCGACTCCAGATCAGCGCCGAGCTGCGCCGCGCCAATTCCGGCAGCAATGAAGGGACCCACTACGGGAACGAACGCGATTGCGAGCTGCAGGCCTGTCAAGCCCATGGTTTTCCAGAATTGAACCGTCCTGTGATGCGCGATGACACGATGAGCGGCGTTCTGCAACGCCGGTGAAAGATCATGAATGGTCAGCTTAAGAGCCTCGGGCAGATCGAACGCGTCGATGTCTCCTGAACCGATCTCGATCGTTGCAATATCGATTGCCTCCAGCAGCTCGGTGAACCCGGCCCTCGTCCGCGCAACAACCTCTTCCTCCGAAATGCTCTGAAGTATGTCTTCGGTATCGGCCTTGGCAAAGAAAGGAAATGCCTCATGAAGGCTGTAGAGCATGTGGGCAACAATGTTGATCTGGCCTTGCCGCCAGTCGACGAGGTTATCCGCCAGCGTCCGTAAGGCTGCGGGCCATATCCGCTTGTCCGCGTCCGGTTCGGCAAAACGCTGGACACTGTAGTTGAAGCGTCCTCTCGCGTCGTCGTCTTGGAAGGCCGTTATTTGCTCGCTTATCTCCGTCAGATAGGTTTCAGTCTCCTCGACCCCAAGCCGAGACTCCTGAATTGCCCGGCTGGAAATGCGACGGAGACGCGAGCGGGAATCTACGAGGCTCGCCTTGATTTCGTTGAGTTCGCGGATTCGATCAGCCGCTAGGAGGACCATCGCGACCGTCTCCAAGCGTTTGTTGGCACCGCCCTTCCCCGTGCCTTTCAACGACGAGAGAGTCGCGGACTCCCGTCCCTCCATGACAGCGCGATGCGCCGCCATCACGCCCAGCGCTTGGAGCCGGACCAGTATCTTCAGCCGCACAGCAAAACGATCTCTCTCCGCTTCGCTGGTGGGCGGTCCGTCTTCCTCCAGCTTCGCCTGGAGCTTCAGATAGTCGCCGGGTGCCGCTGCGAGCGTTTCTTCGAAATGCTCTTTCCGAACGAACCTGCTCTGATCGAAACGCTGCCACGCATGACGGTTCGACGGATCGAGAGCGTGTTCAGGCAGCGTGATGGCATCGGCCACGTCCTTCAGCCACATCAGCTTCGCCTGATTGTCAGGCGCTGCCTGCTCCACCATTGGCGTGGGACTGCCGGTCGGCCGCTTTGGGCTGACCCGCACTGGAAACTCTTCGAGTTGCCGTCCACCTGCACCCATGGTGTTCTACCGTGCTCCTCTCGTCTGGACCGGTATCACCGGGCCCAAACAGACGCCACCGACACGTGCGCAAGACCGTTTTTCTGCGACTCCCTCCGCACCGACTCGGACATGTGCGCCATATCAACGACGCCGCCATTCCCCGCCGCCTTGAACGCCGCCGTGACTGCGATGTTTTTGATATTTCCCCCAGCCAGCTTCACTTCACGCGCAAGTAGGTTCCTATCTACGGATGTGGCAATCGGTACCGCTTCCGGCCATGCACGCGTCCAAAGCTGCAATCGTGCCGCCTCGTCCGGAAACGGGAAATGGATGCTGAACGCGAGCCGCCGCGTGAATGCCTGGTCGAGATTGTCGCTCAGATTGGTGGCTAGGATCGCGATGCCCTCGTACTGCTCCATTTTCTGCAGCAGATAACTGATTTCGAGGTTGGCATAGCGGTCGTGTGAATCTTTCACTTCCGAGCGCTTGCCGAACAGCGCGTCGGCCTCGTCGAAGAATAGAATGGCGTTGGCATTCGTCGCCGCGGTGAAGACTTTGTCGAGGTTCTTTTCCGTCTCGCCGATGTATTTGCTCACGACCTGGGCAAGGTCGATCCGGTACAGATCCAGCCCCAGCGCGTTGGCCATGACTTCGGCCGCCATGGTCTTGCCGGTGCCCGATCCACCGGAAAACAGCGCGGTGATGCCGAGGCCATAAGAGAGCTTCTTTGCGAAGCCCCATTCATTGAGGACTTTATCGCGGTAGTTGAAGCGGTCGCAGACTTCGCGCAATTGCGCTGTTTCATCGGCGGGTAACACGAGGTCATCCCAGGTGGCATGTGGCTTAATCTTTGTGGCGAGCACAGCCAGATCATGTCCGCATTGGGCGCGCGCGGCGGCGAAGAGGGCTTGCGCCTGGGACTTCCCCGCCGATGAAGCGGCAACCGCCGCGGCATCTTGGATCTGGGCATTCGTCATCCGGTAGCGCTGCGCCAGTCTGATCAGCGATTCCTCTTCCATCTCCAGCTTGTGTTGCCGTAGACACTGCCGCCACCATTGCGTGCGTTGCGCAAGGTCCGGATAGGCGAAGGCGCGCGTCACCACGCCAGGCGGCTTGTCGGCGGAGGGTATCCATGCTTGCTTGCCTTCGAAAACGAAATGGACAGGCAAATCCTTGAGCGCCCGCCACAAAACGTTCCACTGATTGGGGAGCAGGGATTCCGCGGCCTTATCAATGCCTCGCAGATAGAGCAACGCGCCGCGGAACCAGGCTTCGCGCACCAGTACAGTGAATGTGCTGTCTCGTGTTGACGCGGCATCTGCACCGAGCCTGTGGAGATCGGCGTTAAGCACACGGATATCAAGCACCGTTGCCAGCAACCCGACGGCCTCGACTTGCCCGCAGTATGACGGTCCGTGAAAGTAGAGCCGTACCGGCGATTGCGCATGGACGGAGGCTACCGCATGGAGCTCTTGCTCCATCGATTCTGCAAGCGGCGCTCGTTCGTCCGACGGCAGCGGCGCGGCCATCTCGCAAAATGCGGCGAGCCGTGAATCCAGGCTATCCTCGAGCAACAGCAACCGAACGATCTGCTCATCGACGCGATAGTGGCGCGACAACAGCGGCGGATTGACGTGATGCGGATCGGCGAAGATGTCGATCACACGATTGCGCACCAACGGTGCATCGGGCGCGAACCGCTCGCGCTGCTGGAGTTTCTGTCCCGCTGAGACGCACAGTAGATTGAGCGCGAGGTCGATGCTGGGGCGGCGCCGGCTGATATCATCATGCAGGTATGCGTAGATCCGCTCGTAGCGCAAGTCTAGTTCAGGCGCGAGCCCGATCAGGATCACGTCCAGATCAAAGTCCGTCAGCCCGTACACACGCTGGAGCCATAGCAACCGCCGCAGACTGAGCGAGTGAGTGGCTTCTGCGATCTCGTAACCTTGTAAGCTGAGTGGAGGGAACGGTTCTCCTGGCGTACGCCCGAGTGCCGCTGCCACATCGGCCGGAGAGATAGCCAGACCTCGATAGAGATCTCCCCCGGCGCGCGCGGCAAACAGGCGCTCGGCCGCTTCGACGGCCGCCGCCAGACGCCGGTCGAGGCGCGTCAAGAGCGGGAGCAAGCCGGCATAACTCTGCTCATGGGACGTCACCGTATCGGCGGCAGCTGAATTGGATGTTTTGGCTATAGGGTCGTCCACGATGTTCGTCAAACCTTGTGTGACAGCAGGGTCCGGTTTGCTTTCTCTCCGTACCGCTTGTTTCTTCATACCGTCCACTCTGCCATTACGGTTTGAGCCGATACCGTGTATGCGCACCGGTTCCTACTGCTTCGATTCGTCCCCTCTCAAGCAACTGTTTCAGGACCTTCCTTACGGTTTCCGCTGTGACCTTTGCCCGATGTCGCATCAGCCACCACTCCGCAATGCCCTCTTCGGTGTCCATCGCCAGTGGACAATCGGCCAAATAATTGAGAAAGGCCTCGGCCACGACTCCCTCTTCTTCATTCTCTGATGACATGGATGACACCGATTGCGTGCGCCTCTTCTTCTGTTCACGCACCATTGAGCAAGTGAGCAAGAATCGGACTTGGGCATCCGGAGCGGAGACCAATCAGTTTTCAAGGAATTCCGAGCAGATGTCAGGAAGGAGGCATTAAAAGTGGGGCAGGTTCTCCCCACGGAAGATATCCCTCTCAATGCTGTGTTCTGACGATAACCTGCTGAACTTTTGGATAATTACTTGGTGGGTCTGTGATGACCCGGAGAGTGGGAGAATATCCGCCCGGCCATATGCCGGCGCCCAGTCACGAAGCGGGAAATGCGAAACCTTTCGGATCGATTTGATATTTCTGGAGCAATCGGCCGAATGCCCGTCGTTCTTTCCCTGCCTTGCGAGCCGCATGCGTGACATTGCCGCGGCACTCCGTCATCAGACTCATCAGATACTTCCGCTCAAACCATATGATATTTTGCTGCTTCAGGGCTTTGAGGGTCTGTGCGCCGGGCGGCGGCCCGCCCTCAGTTTGCTCATCGTTCGGCAAAGGCAATCCAAGATCCTGCGCATCGATCCATTCATTCCTCTTTGCCCGGTGAATGCCACGAATGACCGCATTTTCAAGTTCTCTGACGTTACCAGGCCAATCGTAGCCGAGCATGGCCGTCGCTGCGGCAGGGGTCAGTCGAACAGGGCCCCGCTCTGTCGGCGCATGCTTCTTAATAAAGTGGGCAGCCAATTCGGCGATATCGTCCTTTCGGTCGCGGAGGGGCGGCAGGCTGAGAGTAAAGACCGACAGCCGATAGTAGAGGTCCGCGCGAAAGGTCTGCCGTTGAACCGACTGATCCAGCCTCGCGTTGGTCGCCGCAAGAATTCTTACATCGGCCTGCCGCTCGCCGCTGGCTCCTACGGCCCGGTACTTTTTATCCTGGAGCACACGGAGTAAAACCACCTGTGCCCGCGCGCTCAGGGAATCCACTTCATCCAGAAAGAGTGTCCCGTTTTCAGCTTGCGCGATCAGGCCGGATCTGCGTAGATGCGCATCCGTGAACGCTCCTCGCTCGTGCCCGAATAACTCATCTTCAAGCAGCGTGTCGGGCAAGGAACCACAATTCAGGGCGACGAACGGGCCGTCGGCCCTGCCGCTCAGATAGTGAATGGCCCGCGCAAACAGTTCTTTCCCGGTCCCCGTCTCACCCATGAGCAAGACAGCGGCATCGCTCTTCTCGATCGTGGACAGGTCCTCGATCACCTGCAAGAAACAGCGGGCCTTCCCCACCAACTTTGCCCGGGCCAATGTTTCTTCGAGATAACGCGCCAGCGTCCTTGTCTTATCGTGCTCGTCCATACGCCGCACTCCACATCATGTCACTTGATGAGAATGGGTCTACGTATCTGTGCCGAGGGTACGCCCATTGATACGATAATGACAAGGCCATGACTGAGCCGTTTGCATCTTTAACTTTGCGCGACCGCGCCGGCGCTCAGGTGCAAAGCAAGCACTATGCCGGTACTGAGCTGAAGTCCCTCACGGTGTAGGCCTCCGTGCAACAGCTCAATTTCTTGTGGATTCGTGACTCCCCCGCGCTTTCATCGCAATACATTCATTGATTGCCAGCCGGTAGACAGGCCGGTCCTCTGTGAATCCTTTCGTCTGCTTTCCTGTAGGGTTTGTGCCGACACTCATCATTTATGTCGATAGCGAGAGCGCCGACGAGGGAACGTCACCGTGACATTGTGCAGTTCTGGCAGGCAGGACACACAAATGAACTCCGTTCACCTTGGAGACGGCGGATAACCTGTCCACAGCGATTGGGGCAGGGCTGTCCCTCTTTTCCATACACCAGATGTCGGCGTTTATATTGCCCCTCTGTTCCGTCGGGAGCAAAAAAATCTCGGACGCTCGATCCTCCGCAGGCAATCGCCTCATGAAAAACCTCACCCATGATCCGGTAAAGCTTTTCAACCCCGGCCACCGACAGTCTGCTGATTTGAGCATGGGGGTGCAGACCGGCTCGAAAGAGAATCTCATTCGCATAGATATTCCCGACTCCGGCGATGACTTGTTGATGCATCAAGAGCGATTTGAGCCGGCCGCGTCGAACTTGCAACAGGCTCACAAAATCCTGCTGCGACGCGGAGAGCGGATCCAGTCCAAATCGGCGGGTGCGATATCGGTCCAATCCTGCTCGATCCAACAACGACAGCCGCCCAAACCGACGGGGGTTCCAATACCGCAATTCCGGCTCATACGTGTCTTCAAACAACATCTTCACATGGACGTGCTGTGGGTGTTTCGTCGGCGTGGACTGGAACAGGAGAAGTCCGGTCATCCCAAGTTCAGCCACGACATAGCGACAGACCTTGTCCTTCATAAATCCAAGGGCCACACTCTTGCCGAATCGCTCGACAGACTGCAGGCTGGCGCCGGGATACCAAGATAAGGTCGAGAATCCCTCTCGCACGATATCCGCCCGCCCGACCCACACATCTCCTAACGGCGCGCCAAGAAGACGAGAACGGATTTGTCGAGCCACGACTTCTGCTTCTGGGAGCTCCGGCATCACACATCCAGATTAAGAGATGGAGAGTAACGCCATTACGCCATGAGGATTGGAGGAAAGGCAAGACGGACTTGAAGGGATTGGGAAGAAGACGGTTTCACAAGAGCCCGCAGGCTGTTCAAAAAGACCGCTGCTCTCACCCGTCCAACCATCGCCTGTATGAACAGGCGTTTGCCCAGGCCGTACATTGAGCTTCTGAAGCCCGCCTCGCCGACTTTGCGAGGTGTGCGACGTGAGAACGAAGCGGAAGGACTGTTCAATAGCCTGCTACGCGGCGCGCCGGAGCTGGCGCACTTGTTCAATGGCGACCTGGAGATTCGGCAGCGGCATGGCTCCAGGCCGCCGGGCCATGACCAACTTCAGAACTTCATCGTAGGTCCGACCCTCCACGCAACACAGATAGGCCATCACCACGGACACTGAGCGGCCCATTCCCGCCCGACAACAGACCAGGGTCCGTCCTTTTCCGGCACGAGACTCAAGCCATTGAACGGCTTCCATCAGTTTGGTGGGATCCGCCTTCGCGAACTCCCGCAAGGGGACTCGATGATAATCGACCCATGCGGCCGGCGTGATTGAAAGCTCCTCTGCCACGAATAGGAGTATGCCGATTGTCTCAGGAGGCTCCTGCGCATCGACGATGCTCCCGACCAGCAGATTGTCCGTAATCGTATGCATCGCGTTGTCAGTATATCTCGACTCTGATAGGCGTCAAGCGTTCTCACGGCTCCGTCATGGCGGTTGCGATTCCATTTATCCGCCCGCTATACTCGCCCTCGTCGGTTGGAGAACGGATTTCGTCATCCTATGGTCACCATCACTCAACAGGAAGTAGAACGGCGCCTCAACACAGTCCAATGCGCCATCTGCAAGCAGTCCAGCTTTGCCATTGACGAACGGTTCATGGGAACCGACGGTGACTGGCGGGGCATCTGCAAGAAATGCTTCTACACCTTCCCGGTCCATACCGATATGGAGTTTTATCTCCGGACACAGCCGGACGTGCCGTTTCGCTTGAAGGAGATTTCCTGCACGGCCTGCAACCATCGCGGAGTCGACCTCGACTTCCGGGCTACGTTATCCGTCCGGGAAGCAATTTACTTCGTAACTTGCAAGGGCTGCAAACGACAGTTCCCGGAGAAATCGTCACTGGAAGCGTTTGAATAAGTCAGCCACCATTCTTCCTCATCATTGGTGTATACTCACCCCATGACCGACAAGCCAAAACAGCCGGAACAATCTTCGCCGGACGAAAAACCCACGATGAGAAAAGAAATCCCCCTCATCGCCATTCAGGATGATGGTGATATGATCGCCGAAGAAATGGCCGAGCTGTTCGAGGAAGACAAGGTTTCCCACCAGCACGGATCGTCGGAGCCTGAAGCGGATTAACGGCTGCCAGTTCTCCTCCGCAAGAGACTCCCCATCCCATCAACACCCTCAAGAAACCTGTTCAACAATCTTCTCCTCTGCTTCATATGAAAGCAAAGATCGGTGCGACATCCACATTCACTCCCGCCCCTCCGTGGCATGCGCTGATTCCAACGAACGGCGCCGTGCTGTTTCATCACTCCTTCGTCACTTGGTGTAGCGTCATAGCGTTGCCTTCGGTGCCAAGCACCGCGGCCATCCGACAGACAGGTGCACACTCCATTTCTCTGACAGGATACACCGTGAAGGCTATGGATTTGATCATAAACCCTTCGTGTCAGACCTCTATCGCGCTCACATATCCGTGCTCATTTTAAAGAGCGCAAGCAGAATGGTCTGCCGTATCAGAAAAAACAGGAACCGTTCATCAGCGTCCACATCCTGGATTCTTCATGTTTTATAGAAAGAAGCGCCGGACGGAGTTCCCACAGAAATCACACTGCATCATTCCTCATCCCGATAGGCGGTGATGATGACCGCCTTCCTCGTTGGCCCTACCTTTAAGACAACGTGTACAGATTCTCCAGAACTTCAAACTGGACGAACGATCTGCACAGCTGCATTGTGTTCGATCCGTCCCAACGTCGACACCTTTCCCCTTCGTTCTTTGTGAACGATCTTTTCGATCTGCACGATCGCGCCGCGATGCCACTCATCAAACGGCGCATTGTGAGGCGAGGCAAGGCGATCCTGTCGACCGATTTCTGGACGTCCTGTCTCGTTGCACAGCCAGGCCCGCTTCTCGCCTTTCAGCTCCCGCAGTTCGCTCACGACTCGATAGACATCCGGACGTCGATCGACGATGGTCTTCCCGTCCTTTCGAAGCAGGAGATACGAAAACTTCAGCGCGTCTTTGATGAACCCAATCTCTTCATCAATTTCTTGAATTGAGCTTGGTGGGTCCCAGGCCCGCTCTTCGTGGCACCAGTCATCGGGCTTTACTAATGCCGGGCAGTTGTTTTCATGGAGACAGGGGCTATAGACGGTGCAGCGCTTCTCTTGGAGTAATCGGTCGCGCACTTGGTGCAGCAGTCGGGAAGTCTCACGCAAGGCCGGCTCCACGATCATCAAGGTGCCCTCGGGTGCGAGAAACGCCAACAGCTCCGTCACGAGACAGCTTCGCATCACGATCGGATCTGTCGCATCTGCATGGATCTCGTTCAAGCAGTTCGCGAGAATGATGAGATCGAATGGAACTCTCGGCTCAACCTTTTTTACCCACCCGGCCTGTTCTACATCTGCCTGGCAAGGTTGAAGATTCGTGCCTGTTAGATCGGCCGTTTGGCAATATTCACTCCAAAGGTGTTCGCCTTGTTGCAACGCCGTAGGAGAGCGGTCCACGGCCACAACCGAGAGCGTGTCATCCTTATATCGCTGATGCCACCAGTCGAGAACAGCCAGTGCCCCTGTCCCGGGCCCAGAGCCTACGTCCAGCACTGAAAATGTTTCGCCGATCCGGCCGACAGGCATCTCATCAAGAAGGACTTGAATCTTTGACAGATTCACCGGCAAAAAATAATTGAGGTATGCGGCGGCAAAAGCTGGAGATTCGAGGTAGGAACCGCTCAGCGCATTTCGCCCTTTCGTAAAGAGCCTAGAGAGTTCAAGAACCGCGGATGAAAGGCGCTTTCGCGAGCCCCCGTCCCTTTTGGCTACATGCTCAATCGCAGTCAGCACCAGGGGCGAGACGGTGACATTGTGGCTGCGCATGACCCTAGTGTATGCTCAGCCTATTACGGAGGACAACTATGACGGATGATATTCTCAAAGCCTATAAAGAGGTTGAATCTGCCGTGGAGCGCTATATTCGACTGCTGCACGACCATGTCACGATGTTACAAAACATTGAGCCACCTGGTTCGGATAAGATTATTCGACTGACCGCCGGCTCGAAAGCCATGACCGATAGCGCGAATATTTATCTGTCCTATGCGAAATACGTAGCCTATGGGATGCCGAACAGCGAAGAGATGATCGAGGACGAGATTCAGGGGTGAAGCCGTTATTCGTTAAACGTTGCTCGTTAAACGCAAGAGGTATCGTCAAACATTGTCGTTTAACGATACACGAGTAATACGGCGCGCCGAAAAGAAAGGGCCCGATCCTTGACGGGATCGGGCCCTTGTTTTTCTATATCGTGCGCCGCTTTAGATGCTGCGCATGAAGTGAGCGACTTCGTCAGGATTGACGCCGCCCATGATCTGCGACATGGCGACGTTCGTGGATTTCTTACCGCTCACGCCGGATTCGACTTCGTCCACGATCAACTCTACCGGCATCGACTGACCACCGTACACGCGCGGACCACCGATGATTTTTGCGTTGGAGAAACCGTAGATGGCAGTCGCCACTTCCTTCGCCAACCAGCCGACGTAGTTGAATTCCGGAACCACGATCAGCTTCGCCTTGCCGCACAACTGACGAAGTTCCTTGGTCGGGAATGGGCGAAGAGAGCGGACCTTGATCAAGCCTACCTTCATGCCCTTCTCTTTGCAGAGACGGACCGCTTCGCGCGACTGCGCGGCAGCGCTGCCGGACGCAATGATGATCACTTCGGCATCATCGACGTTCTCCGCAGTAAGTAATCCGCCCATATATCGATCGATGTATTTGCGCGACCGCTCTACGGCCGCCCACACTTCCTGTTGCCAGACAGCGTGAATATTGTAGGCCATGAAGTTCGACTTTTGGACCGGAGCGTCGCGGGAGAGACGCGCGGGAGGATTTTCTGCGTCGAGCACGGGAACGGCCCCGCGCCACGCCTCACGCGGCGGAAGCTTAATGCCACGATCCTGCATGCGCACATATCCACGGGCATGGGTGACGAAAAAACCGTCGCAGCAGACGCCGACCGGCAATGTCACGTCATTCTTTTCGCTGATCGTGAAACCGGCCATCGTGAAATCGAACATGTCTTGTTGGTTTTCGGCATGGAACACGATCATGCCGCAGTTGAGCAGATAGGACACTTCGATGTTGTCCGGTTGAATGGCCAGCGGGGCATTGACGACACGACAGGTAAACATGGCGACGACCGGAAGACGGTGGCCTGGCCAGGAGGCGATGCCTTCGAGGCCACGCAGCGTACCAGGACCGGCCGTCGCGGTGTAGCAACGGACACCCGCTCGCGACCCACCGGCGATAGCCGCCATCACCCCGACTTCTTCTTCGCCGCGATAATATTCCTTCACATAGCCTTCACCGTAGAGCACACCGACGAGCTGCATGGTTTCGCTCTGCGGCGTGATCGGATACGCGATAGCCAAATCCACATTCGAACGACGGATCGCTTCTTTTGCCGCTTCACTGCCGGTGATGAATTCTTTTGTCCGAGGCGCCTCGTGAAACATATATTCCGGCGTGACGACGCGTTGTCTTTTGGCTTCGCCGTGCGGATCCGTCTTTCTATCTACCTTCGGTACTGCGACGCTGGTAATCGGATCACCCTGTGGATTGGTTTTGACTTCGGTCTCGCTCATAGTTACACCTCTTGGCTAATTCGAGCGTTGCCGCCCGGCCTTATCCTTCCCGCTTCATGTGCTCGGCAGAATGACCGAACATCGCTGCGCTCCCCGTCCCACCAGGGGTTGGAGCAAACGCCATCGGATTAGTGTGGGTCTTACCGCCATGCACCTTTGACTGCGTGCCGGTAAAACGAACATTTTCGCCGTTCTCCGGTAGCTTGATTCCTAGCTCCTCCCGGATACGCTTGAAAATCTGTGCGACGCGCTTGATCTTCAGCGTATCGGAGTCTCGAATCGTCAGCATCGCATCCTCATGACCCTGCTCCGCACAGATCGCCATGGTACAGCAATTTGTTCCCGCTCGAATCATCTTGAGGGTGAGATTCGCATAATGGCAATGCACACCGATGAAGATGCAGGCTTCGATCTTATTGCCCCAGATCGTCAGATTTGGATGGTTCGGGTTGATGACTTCTTCAGGGTCGATCTTCGGATACTTCGGCCGATAATCCGGCATCGGGATGATCATGACTTCCGGAATCTGCGCGGCAATTTCCAACGTCGCCTTCGCTTTTTCCACGGCGTGATCGTTCCAAGCCCAGAGCAGCAGCGGTCCTGGAAAAAGTGTCGCGTTCGGGCTCGTCAGCATCTTACGAGCCATCTCTTCAATAACCACTTCCTCGTTCGGCTCGAGAAGACCGTAGTACAATCCCTGCCCAGGATCCGGCAAGGCTACACCTAACTGGGCCGCAGACGGCGGATGGAACCCCGCCGGACCCGGGACGATGATTCGCTCTCTGGTATCTTGTGTGATTGCCACGCCTGACTCCCCTTCCTTACCCAACCACAGGGCTCGCAAGCACTGCAGTGGTGCTCTTGTCTCCGTACGTAATATTGTCCGTCAACGCTGCCTTCGGCAACTGATCGATCATGATCATCTTAATGGCATTGTTCTTGGCCATGTTGTCACAGACCCACACGCACTGCGCGCATCCTTTACAACGGTCTACCGCGACATAAGCAGACCCATACTTGAATCCCTGATCCTTCCCCATCTCTTCGCTGTAAAGGATGGTGTTGGCTTCCGGACAGTACTGCGTACAGAGCTTACAACTCTTCGCAGCGCAGATTTCAACGCTAATATCGGCTACAAGGTACATGAAGACTCCTTTGTGGCTCGCCTACGCAGTGGCAGTGGCCGTTGCCACTGGTTCCTCCGCGCGTTTGACCTCGGTTGCGGCCCACCCATGGTCGACCGCATAGTTCCATCCCGCTCGCATGACGGCGACGTTCTTCTCGATCAGCTCCTGCTTTTTCTTGAACTTCCGTTCAACGACACTGTCGAGCGCGGCAGTACCACCGGATACCACAAAGCCTTTCCCGAGGAACCGGTCCTTGACGGCCTGATCCAATCCCGCCATGCTCGTCAGGCCTGTAATCGCGCCGATACAGCCCATCAGCGCCATGTTCGTGGCCAGATCCATGCTTGCCACTTCTAATGAGATCTTGGTCGCCGGGAAGTAGTATAGCTTCGCTCGAAGCTTCTGCAGCTCAGCTGCTTGATCCCTGTGAAGATTCATCGGGCCATCATTGTTGATCAAAGCAATTCCATCTTCTTTTAATCCGAAGTAGAACGGCATCGTGTACGATTTGCCGTGCGTGATGACCTGCGGGTGAAAAATGATGATGATGTGCGGAAACGTGATTTCACCGATCTCGTAAATCGGCTCGTCCGACACACGGACATAGCTTTCGACCGGCGCCATCCGTTTTTCAGATCCATAGAACGGTACGATCGTGCTTTCCCCTCCGGCGTTGATGACGGCCGTGCTCAGGATGTGAGAGCCGGTCACGACGCCCTGTCCGCCGACACCTGCCATTCGAATATTGAAGCGTTTCGCCATTATGAAATCTCCTTACAGCCGCTTAGGCCTTGTTAGGAATCGCGGCAGCCGGCTTGGGAAGGAACTCCTTATAGCCATAGCGCTCGGCAAGATACTGCTTGGCCTCTTCGCTGACATACTCCGTGAACTGGTATCGATCGTTCTCGACCGTCTTCGCATCTTCCATGACCTTGTCGGTCGGAATAGCGTACTCAATGTTGCAAGAAGTATATGCCTGAATATATGTCGATCCGACTTCTCGAGCGATCAATACCGCTTTCTTAATGACGCTTTCCACACGGCGCGGATTATTCGGCACGACTGTCGCCACATACGCACAACCCGCGACCTTGGCCATCTGCAGCATATCCATCTTTTCGAACTTCTTGCCGAGAGGAGCCATTTTCAGTACGGCACCTCGGTTGGTCATACCACTTTCCTGCCCACCGGTATTTCCATACACCTCGTTGTCCAACATGATGGTCGTAAACCGCTCCTTGCGGAACCACGAATGGAGCACTTGCTGGAACCCGATGTCCGCTGTGCCGCCGTCTCCGGCCATCACGACCACATCCTTAGGCTTGTCGCCAAAGCGAAGACGAAGGCCGCGAGACAATCCGCTCGCGACTCCATTTTGGTCACCATAATTTCCGTAAACAAAGGGGATCGCAGCCTGAGAGATGGCTAGACGACCGCAACCGGCCGTCCCCACAGTGATGGTATCTTCGGGATTGGGGAACGCAATTATGGCAAGTCTGATGAAGAGCGTCATCGCGCAACCGGCACACATGGGGTGTTCTTCCAACACTTCCTTGAAACTCCCCATTTGTGAAACAGTGACCTTCTTTCCAAAAGGCCCATGTTCCACCATGTCTCGATATTCCTTTGGCATGAACTTCTCAAATCCATTGGAAAATTTGACATAATCAAGACTCATCAGGCACCTCCCTTATATCGTTGGCAACGGCCGACCGCTGCTCATCATTCTTTGACACTGCCGACATGCATCGAAGAAAACTTGAGGACTTGAGGACTTGGACAATCCGATCACTGCGTAATAGTCACCGAGTCCTGAGCATCCTAGCAAAGGCGAAAAAAGACTGTCAATCTTTGATCAGCCTTTTTTGATCTCTGTCGTGACACCCACCTTGTTAAGAATTTCGTGACGAACATACTGTGATAGTATAACGCCATGAAATTCAAAGCAACTCTAAGAGGACCCAAAATGTCCAAATGAAAAGGCCTAGATTCAGCCAGCTAAGGTAGGCCATTCGTCCCAAATAGCTGGAATAAGAAATTCGCGTGGGTGAGCCTTTCCAAGCTTTTCAACCGTTCACGTTTAGACATTGCCGATCTGCCGTATTCCGTTTACACTGCATACCATGCCACTTCGTGTACTCATCCCAGGCGAAGATGATGCCGGTGTCCATGCCGGTGGTGTCCATAAACGCCCACCGATTCCAGACGATTCAGTCAAAGCCGAATGCCCGAAATTCATGGCGCACGGCCCCTGTGGAGGGGTGCGGAAAGGCGGGTTCTGCGAGGTCTATCCCGAGATGAAATGTCCATGGGTCTCGCTTTATATGGAACTGGAAAAAATCGGTCAGACCGAGTGGATGAAGCAAGTGTGATGGGCCAGCGGAGATACCTCCCGTGCTCGCGCACCGCGCACACAAGTTTTGATCAAGACTCTAGATGAAGGTCGGTGCTCGGTGCATGCGCGCAGTTAGGAGGCATCTCCACTGCCCCCGAGCGAAGAGAGGAGAAAATGAGGGACAAGCAAAAGGCCACGAAGCTGGGCTACAACGAGCGGCACGCAAAAAGCGGCATAACCGACCCTTTGCCGAATATTGAAACGTTCCCCAATCAATACAAAGGATATGAAATCACGATTGAGATTCCCGAGTACACGGCGATTTGCCCAAAAACCAATTTGCCGGACTTCGGAACCATCACACTCCACTACATGCCCGACAAAGATTGTCTTGAGCTAAAGGCACTCAAAATGTACATCCATGCCTATCGGAACCTCGGCATCTTCTACGAGAACGCCGTCAACAGGATCCTTCAAGATATTGTCAAAGCCTGCCGGCCTGTTAGGGCAACAGTGACCGGCGCCTTCACCGCGCGCGGCGGGCTCTCAAGTAAGATTGAGGCTCGGTATCCTTAATCTCGTCGTTGGTCACTGGTCATCAGTCATTGCAAAGAACGTTCAGCTTTCTCTTTTTTGAGTGACTAATCACCATTGACTGTTGACAGTTCTTTTCTATGGCGACTTACGCAGTCGGCGATGTGCAAGGATGCTACGAGCCTCTGCAACGCCTCGTTCAGCATATTCGCTTTGATCCCAGGATAGATCGACTGTGGTTCGTCGGCGATCTCGTCAACCGCGGCCCGGACTCGCTGAACGTCATCCGCTACATCAAGAATCTTCGAGATCGGGCCGTGGTCGTACTGGGCAACCATGACCTTTTTCTTCTTGCCGTGGCCGAGGGCATTGTCACGGAACGTCCGGAGGACACGCTCCAGGAGATCCTGACTGCGCCGGATCGTGACGAGCTCCTGACGTGGGTCCGTCAACAACGTCTTGTTTATCGCGAGGATTCTTTCCTTCTTGTTCACGCGGGTTTGCTGCCGCAATGGTCCATTGATGAAGTGGAAAGATTGGCCCGCGAAGTCGAAGCCGGGTTGCAAGGTCCTTCTTATCAAGACATCCTTCGAGCCTTGTATCCCAGCAAATATCTACAGTGGTCCTCCCACTTGACCGGCCCCACTCGACTCGCAACCATCATCAAGGTCCTCACCAGACTCCGAGCCTGTTCTCCCGAGGGTCGGATGGAATCTTCTTTCAACGGTCCGCCCGAACGAATCCCTACCGGCTATCTCCCTTGGTTCAAGGTTGACACTCGAGAGCCTCGCCATGCCACCATCGTGTGCGGCCATTGGGCCGCGCTGGGGCTTCATTGCGAAGATCACCTTTTAGCCATCGACAGCGGCTGTGTGTGGGGACGGCAGCTGACCGCGATCCGGTTGGAAGACCGAGCCGTATTTCAAGTACCATGTACCGCTGTATGAGTGTCGTGACGGCTGAGCCGAGGCCTCTCCGTCCCGACTGGCCCCGTTACTCTCCACGTCCATTCCCTTCCTATCGTTATCTGCCAGGCCAGACACCGCATCCACGACGGAACCCTCGTGGCCACTCGTATGGCCAACCAGAGCCGAAGCCTGGTCTTTTCCCGGCAACCCAATGGAGGCGCTCAGATGACTATCTCTATGGGATCGATCTTTATAATTTCGCCTTTTGGTGGGAATCGCATGAGGTCTTTGAAGGATTGTGGCATGCCTCAGGGCGCAACTCAGTACAAGGCAACTTCTTCCAATCTCTGATTCAACTCGCCGCGGCAAACCTCAAGCGGTTCATGGGAAACGAGGCCGCTGCCCAGAGGCTCGTTCACGCGGGAATCGTTCGACTGCGGAACGTTCCCTCCGCATATATGGGCATCGATGTCACACGCTTATTGAACGCGTTGCAAGCACACTCTGTCGGTCAATATCCGCACATTCCGCTTATCGGATTGGATCAAGGCCCGGGGACCATTGAGGAGGTGACGCACTAAAACCTAGTGGTAGCTTTCGGAGTCGCTCGGAAACTTTCCCTGTTCCACTTCTTCTTTATATCGGCTCAGCGCTTGGAGGGTGTCTGATTTGAGGTGTGCGTATGTCTTCACGAATTTCGGAGTGAACGCATCGAAGAGGCCAAGGAGATCGTAGAGCACAAGCACCTGGCCGTCGCAGTAAGGCCCCGCTCCTATTCCGATGGTCGAGATTGAAAGGGTTTGAGTGATCTTCCTGGCCAAATCAGCCGGTATCGCTTCCAAGACAAGCGCGAAGGCTCCGGCAGCTTCGACGGCCTTTGCATCCTGGAGCAACCTGGACGCTTGATCATCGGCTTTGCCTTGGACCTTGTATCCGCCCAGCGCATAGACTGATTGCGGGGTCATACCCAGGTGGCCCATGACAGGAATCCCAACGCTCGTCATGGCGTTGATTCGATCCGCCATCACGGCGCCCCCCTCCAGCTTTACAGCGGCGGCGCCGGCTTGCATCAATTTACCTGCATTGCGCAGGGCCTCCTCTGTGCTGGCCTGATAGGACATGAACGGCATATCCGCAATCACCAGAGCTCGCTGCACCACCCCGGCGACCAATTTGGTGTGATACAGCATGTCCTCCATCGTCACCGTGAGCGTGTTGGGTTTTCCCTGAACGACCATGCCCAGCGAATCCCCTACCAGCATTACCCGGATTCCCGCTTGCTCGACAATGCGCGCGAACAGCGCATCATAGGCCGTCACAACGGCGAGTTTCTTCCGGTCTCGTTTCAACTGCTGAAAATCGAGAATCGTCATCAGTTCAATTCAGCTTTGGTGATGATCTCAGCCAACCGATGCGTGGCTTTGATCGCCATGATATGCACGCCGTCGCAATGCGGCCGAACCGCCTTGATTGTCCGTACGGCGATATCGACTCCGACGTCTTCAGCCTTCTCCCCAGCAGCTTTGAGCTCGTCGATCATCTCGTTCGGCACCGACATGCCGGGGATGTTGGCGTTCATGAATTCCGCCATCTTCGCGTTGCGCAGCAACAGGATGCCCGCCAAGACCTTCACATTGAACGGCCGCACGTGTTTCATGAAACTGGCGAAGACCGCGGGATGATAGACCGCCTGGGTCTGAAAGAACTGGGCGCCGGCTTTCACTTTCACTTCAAACTTCGCCAGCACCGGCCCGACCAGATCGGCCTCCGGTGTAACGGCCGCGCCGATGGTGAACGCGGTGGAGCCGTCTAGTTTATTGCCGACCATGTCCTTGCCGTTGTTCAACCCCTGGACGAGCTGCATCACCTGAACGGAATCGAGATCGTACACCGGCTTGGCTTCCTTGTGATCACCGACCGTCGGATAATCGCCCGTGAGGCATAGAATATTTCGGATCCCAAGCATGTGCGCGCCCATCAGATCCGACTGCATGGCAATCCGATTGCGATCCCGACAGGTCAATTGCATGACAGGGTCGTGCCCCAATTCATAGAGCAGGCGACAGACCGGGAGAGAGCCCGCGCGCACCACGGCAGCGGTATTATCGGTGACGTTCACTCCATGGACACGTCCCACCAGTTGTTTGGCATTTTCCAACACGGACGAGATGTTCGTCCCTTTAGGGGGATTGTATTCGACCGTGACCGCAAACGTCCCTCGGTTGAGGACATCGATTAGGCGCTGTGGCTCTCGACTCATGGATGGCCCCTCATAGCAATCCCGCTGCTCTCTTGGCGGACTCGACCGTGTTTTCCAGCAGCATCGCGATGGTCATCGGGCCGACTCCACCAGGCACGGGGCTGATCCAGCCGGCCTTCCGGCTGACGGGTTCGAAATCGACATCCCCGCACAACTTACCCTCGGGTGTCTTGTTGGTCCCCACATCAATGACCACTGCACCCGCTCGTACCATGTCCGCCGTCACAAACCTCGCCTTTCCGATTGCCACAAGCAGCAGCTCCGCCTCCCGGCACACCTCAGGAAGGTCACGGGTTTTCGAATGACAGATCGTCACCGTCGCGTTCCGTTGAAGAAGCATGAGCGCCAACGGCTTCCCGACAATATTGCTCCGTCCCAGCACAACCGCCCGTTTCCCTTCGATCGTCAGACCGGTCGATTCAATCATCTTGATGACGCCTTTAGGAGTACAGGCTTCGAAGACGGGATGGCCTTCCACCAGCCGGCCGAAGTTGTAGGGATGAAACCCATCAGCATCCTTGAGCGGCGAGACGGCTTCCAGAATAACCTTGCTGTCGATATGCTTCGGCAGCGGCAGCTGAACAAGAATTCCATGGATTTTGGGGTCGGCATTCTTTTTATCGATCAGCGCCAACAACTCGGCCTGCGTCGTGTTCGCCGGGAGTTTGTAATCGTCAACGTAGATGCCTGCCAATTCGCAGGCCTTTTGTTTGTTTCGTACATACACATGCGAGGCGGGATCATCGCCCACCAAAATGGTCGCAAGACCAGGTTTCATCGATTTTTTGGCGAACAGCTCCGCTGATTCTCTTGCCAGGCGATCACGTACTTGCTGAGCGAGCCCTTTTCCATCAATCAATTGTGCGGCCACGGTCCCCTCCTCTACCCATTCGGCTAGATTAATTCCCGCAACTTAGCAGGGGAATTTTAGGCAAGTCAACGCTTTGCCGGCGCCCTTCCCTGCCTTTATCCTGCAGCGCTCTTTCTTGACACGCTCTTTGCTCCTCCGGTACGATCACCCCTGCTCACAACCTGGACGACCCGCCTTTGCTCGTCATATTCAATCGTCATTTATTACTGGTTACGATCCTCGCGCTGGGCTTGACGGCTCACAGCGAAGCCGCGCAAATCATCGGTTTGGAGTCACCGAATAGCTTTGTCGGCGACCCGTCCGGCAAGGACTATTTCATTTCCAACATCAACGGCGAGCCGGACGCCAGGGACAACAACGGCTTCATCACGAAACTCGACACGGAAGGCAAGATCACCAATCTCAAGTTTATCCAAGGCGGTGTCTCGGATGTGCTTCTACACGCCCCGAAGGGAATGGCCTTGATTGGGTCAATGCTCTACATCGCGGATCTTGATCAGCTGAAAGGCTTCGATAAGACGACCGGAAAACTTTTGACCACCGTCTCGTTTCCGTCGCGGTCCCACGGACAGGTTTCGCTGACCGACGTTGCCGTGTCACCGACCGGCTTCCTCTACGCTTCGGACCAGACGGCCAATTCGATTTACCGTATCACCCCATCAGAGAATCATCGGGTCGACCTGCTGATTCACGATGACCGATTGGCCGGTCCCGCTGGAATCGCGATCCATCCCAAGACGAACCATTTGATCGTCGTGAGTTGGGAGAAGGGGAAAATCCTCGAGATCACGCCTGACGGACAACTGAGCGAACTCGAATCAAACGGATTTTTTACCAGTCGCTTTCAAAATCTGAGCGGAGTGGATTTCGATCAATGGGGCAACATGTACGTGTCTGATTTTACAAAGGGCAAGATTTGGCGCATGACCAGAGACCATCGCTTCCAAGTCATTGCCGAATACCTTCCCGCCCCGGCCGATATCGGCATAGACCGCGCGAATAACTTGATCCTGGTGCCCTACCACTACATGCATGCCGCCGAGATGAATGGGCTCGAGACCCCGTCGGGATCCAAGCCCAAGGACGGAAAGCGTACACTGGCCGACTACGGATTCATTCCTCCTCCGCCCAAGCCCGGCCCGGAAGGAACGAAGAAATGAGCTCCTGTGCGTATTGTCATAGCCGAAAGGGCAAGCGCCCGTGCCCTGCCCTCGGAGGATTGATCTGCAGCCCCTGCTGTGGAGAGCATCGCATGGCACGGATTTCCTGTCCCAGTGATTGTGTCTATCTCGATACGGGAAGCGATTATCAGCAGAAACGGCTCAGTGAGCAATTCTTGCCCGTCCGGCGAGATTTCTATCGAGAGTTAGATGAATCGGGAGGGCAGAAAGCCGTCGCGCTGTTCAACCTGATCGAAGTGATTACGTTCAGCTATTTCGAGGGCCGTCGAGATGGGCAGGACGCCGAGGTCATTGCAGCGCTTCAGGCGCTCCGTCGCACGCTCAGTCCGCTGCATGTTCCCGCAGCTCCCATGCCGGTGTTCGCCGAGCACCTCCGGAAGGAGTACGACACATTCAGCAAGCAGAACCCCGGGCAGATCGCAGATTCATCGGATGCGCCGGCAGTCCTTGACCGGATCGAACGGTTCGCCTCCACGTTTTCAGGAAACGATTTTCAGTCCAGCCGGTTTCTGGGAGGGCTGATCGGTTATGTCAAAACGCACCACCCGGAGATCGCCGCGCATCTCAAGAAGAAACATGAACCGGGACACATTCTCGTTCCAGGGCAACCCCTCATGCCCCCGCCGGCTCCGGAGCAGCATGTCCATGGTCCCGGCTGCGAGCACCATCACTGATCGCTCCGGCATCCTCCAGTACCCCGGATTCCACGGTTGATGGTCGTGGCCACGAGCGCGCGACCGGAATCCCTCGCACGATAGGAAGGTGATATGGTCTCGGAGAAGCGAGTGGAGCATACCGCAGAGGCGCGCATCCGGGCATTCCAAGCTTCCTGGATTCCCGTTGGAGCGCGCGGGAATGACGAGCGGTCGTGGTCAACTGCGGAGTTCAGTACTACTCGATTCAGATCAACTGCGCATCCAGCGTCGTGTGACGTCGAATCTACTCCACGATCGTGACCGTCATTTCCACACGTTCTTTCGGATTGTCCCGCTCATCGCGTGCCGAGTTGACGATCTTGTCGGCTATGCCAATGCCCTTCGTCACTTCGCCGAACACGGAATACTTGCGGTCCAAGAATCGGGAATCCTCGACCACGATGAAAAATTGGGAGCCGGCCGTATCCGGATCGGCTGCCCTGGCCATGGAAACAATGCCACGTTTGTGCGGGATATCACTGAATTCCGCCTTGACTGTGTGACCGGGACCGCCCTGCCCGTAGGTGTCCTTTTTGAGCGAATCTTTCGTATTGGGGTCTCCGCCTTGGATCATGAAACCGGGAATGACGCGGTGAAAAATCGTCCCGTTGTAGAACCCGGACTTCGCCAGCTTGATAAAATTCTCCACATGCCTTGGCGCGACATCCGGATACAATTTAATCTCGATATCGCCGAATTTGGTTTTGATGATCGCCCGTGGCCCTTTCGGGGACTCCATTTTGGGAGTCGGCGTCGTGTCAGCAGCGACACCCGACCCGATTCCTGCGCCCGACAGAACCATCCCTACCAGCACTCCCATCACCATGCGCCATCCAACTTGCTTCAGCATCGCCACCCTCCTATGCCGTCACACAACACATCCTCGTCATTGTAGCACGGACTCGCTCAACGTTCAGCCTGCTCCAGCGCTCGTTGCGCCGCTTCCTGTTCCGCCTCCTTCTTGCTGAGTCCTCGACCGATCCCCAATACGCTGTCATTCACCTGCACTTCCACTTCAAACACCTTTTGGTGATCCGGTCCGGTTTCGCGCACAACCACATACCGAGGCAACGATTCATACCGTTTTTGACACCATTCCTGGAAGCGCGTTTTGTAATCATCTCCTCCGGATTGTCCTTGCAGCACATCGATGTCGCGCAATTCATCGGTCAGCGCCTCCATGGTGAAGGTTCGACTCGCCTCAAATCCTCCGTCAAGATAGACCGCTGCAATCACGGCTTCCAATACATCAGCCAGCAGTGAGGCTTTGTCGCGCCCATTCGAACGTTCTTCGCCCCGGCCAAGTTTCAGTCTGGCGCCGAGATCCAGCTTCCTCGCGACATTCGCTAACGGCGCTTCGCTCACGAGCTTGGCTTTGAGTTTGGAGAGGGTCCCTTCGCTGAATTCAGGATATTGCCTCGTGAGATAGTCGCTCACGATAAGCGACAATACGGCATCCCCCAAGAACTCAAGCCGCTCATTATGTTTGCGACCGGAGTCTCGACGCTCGTTCACGTACGATTTATGGGTCAATGCCTCTATCAAGAAGCTCGGATTCGTGAAGCGATAGTTCGAGACGGCAGGAGAAAAATCGGCAGAAGAAGCCGGCGTCATCGTGACAGGCGCGCTAGGCGTCGAATCTGGTGAAGATCAAACAGGCATTCACTCCGCCGAATCCAAAGGAGTTCGACAGCGCCGTCTTAACGGCGACAGGTCGTGCCTTATTGGGAACATAATCCAAATCACAAGCCGGATCTGGATGGTCAAGATTGATCGTGGGAGGAAGCATACCGTGAAACAGTGCCAGCACGCTGAAGATGGCCTCGATCCCGCCGGCAGCGCCGAGGAGATGGCCTGTCATGGACTTGGTCGAGCTGACCGGAATTCGAAACGCCTGTTCGCCGAATACCTGTTTGATCGCTCGAGTCTCAATGGCATCGGCCATCGTCGACGTCCCGTGCGCGTTGATATACCCGATCTGATCGCGATTGATTCCGGCATCGTGGAGAGCGAGCTCCATGCAACGAACGGCCCCCTCGCCCTCTTCAGGCGGAGCCGTAATGTGGTACGCGTCGCTGTTCATCCCATACCCAATGATCTCGCCGTAAATTCGGACCCCACGCCGAAGGGCATGGTTCAGCTCCTCGATCACCACCACCCCCGCGCCTTCGCCCAGCACAAATCCATCACGATCCTTGTCGAACGGACGGCTCGCCTTCGTCGGCTCGTCATTCCGGAACGACAACGCCTTGGCCGCCGCAAATCCCGCTACTCCGAGCGGAGTAACCGCCGCTTCGGCCCCGCCGGCCACCATGACATCGGCATCACCTCGTTGGATCAGGCGATACGCATCCCCGATGCAATGATTGCCCGTCGCGCAAGCCGTGACCGCGCAAGAGTTGGGCCCCTTGGCTCCGATCCGAATCGCCACCTGCCCGGACGCCAAATTGATGATGGTCATGGGAATGAAAAACGGGGAGACCCGGCCGGGCCCCTTGGCCCTGAGCACCTCGTGGTAGTGCTCGATCGATCCAAGCCCCCCGATGCCGGAACCGATGTACACGCCGACCTTCGTGGCCTCCTCCGGCTTTATTTTTAGCCCGGCATCATCCACCGCCAACTGGGCGGCGCCCACGGCGTAGTGGATGAACGTATCCATTTTTTTGATCTCTTTCTTTTCGATGAACCGAGCCGGATCAAAATCCTTCACTTCACCCGCAATTTGGGCATCATATCCCGTCGGGTCGAATCTGGCGATCCGTCCGATCCCGGACTCCCCGGCGCAGATCGCCTTCCAGGTCTTCTCGACACCCGTGCCCAGCGGCGTCACGAGCCCAAGACCGGTCACCACCACACGCCGTGTTCCCTGATCAGATCTTCCTGCCGACATACTTAGGACTTTTCCTTGATGTAGTCCAGCGCCTTCCCGACGGTCAGAATCTTTTCTGCATCCTCATCGGGAATTTCGATCGAGAACTCTTCCTCCAATGCCATGACCAGCTCGACGGTATCGAGCGAATCAGCGCCAAGATCTTCAACGAAGGAGGCTTCCGGCGTCACCTCATCCTCTTCCACCCCGAGTTGCTCAGCAATAATCTTCTTGACTCGCTCATCAACAGTTGCCATCGCTATGACTACCTCCTTCCCCAGTATGACTCCCGCTGCGCCGCCACATGGGGATCTGTGGCGGCCGTACATTACACACGATTCGACGTGCTCATACCATCAACATCCCACCGTTCACGTGCAAGACATGACCGGTGATGTAGGCCGCATCCTCGGACACCAAAAACCGCACGGCTGCCGCGATATCCGCCGGCGTACCCAATCGCCCCAGCGGGATTTGTTTCAGTAACGTATCCTTCACTTCCACAGGAAGGCCATGGGTCATGGCCGTGTCGATGAAACCAGGCGCCACCGCGTTCACCGTGACGTTTCGGCTGGCATATTCCCGCCCCACGGTTTTCGTGAATCCGATGACCGCCGCCTTCGAAGCCGAGTAATTGGCCTGCCCCGCGTTCCCGATCACCCCGACGATCGAGGCGATGTTGACGATGCGACCATACCGTTGCTTGGTCATCGGCTGCAAGACCGCTTTCGTGCAGTTGAACGTCCCGTTCAGGTTGATCTGAAGCACCAGATTCCAATCTTCTTCCTTCATCCGCAACAACAAGCCATCTCGCGTGATGCCGGCATTGTTGACGAGGATATCCACCTTCCCCCAGGCCTTCATGACCTGCTCGACCATCGCCTTGGTTTCAGTGGCGTCGGCCACGTTGACTTTGATGTTCAGCGCCTTCCGCCCGAGCTTCTCGACGGAGGCGACCGTTTCCACGGAGCGGCCGGGGTCAAGATCGGCCACGGCAATGTCGGCCCCCGCTTGAGCAAGACATTCGGCGATGGCCCTGCCGATACCCTGTGCGGCGCCGGTGACAATAGCTGTTTTCCCTTGTAGTGACATCAATTCCCCCGAAAAACGTGTGAAAGTTGGAAGGGGTGACTGTGTAAAGGTATCATCCTCAGGCCAACTTTCATACTTTCAAACTTTGCAACGTGGTTTCAAGCGACTTCGGATCGTTCACATTCAACAATTTCACTGCAGGTAGAATCCGCCTGATCAATCCGGTCAACACGGTGCCGGGGCCGATTTCGACGAACGTCGTGACGCCCATCCTTCCCATTGTCTGGACGGTATCCTCCCACAGCACGGAAGAGGGCAGCTGACGAACCAACGACGCTTGAATCTCCTGTGCCCGGCTGATCGCTTTCGCTTCTGCATTATTCACAAGCGGGGCGCTGAGATCCGACCACCGAACGGTGGAGAAATCCTTCGCCAATCGATCGGCTGCTTGCTGCATCAACGGGGTATGAACCGGCACGCTGACCGGCAAGGGGATGGCCTTTTTACAGCCCTGCGCTTTGGCCAATTCGATCGCCCGTTCCACCGCTGCCCGTTCACCGGCGATCACGACCTGCCCCGGCGAGTTAAAGTTCGCCGCCGCGACGACCCCGACGGACGACGCCGTGCGGCAGACTTCTTTGACCACCTCGGCGGTCAAGCCCAACAGAGCCGCAACGAGACCGGTTCCTTTAGCCACGGCTTCGGACATATAGCGACCCCGTTTCTGAACCAGACCGACGGCATCACGAAAGGATACGCCGCCTGCCGCGACCAACGCTGAGTATTCACCCAAACTATGACCCGCCACCGCAACCGGCTTGATTTCAACCGGCTCAAACAGTTTTAACGCCGCCACACTGCTCACGAGCAAGGCCGGCTGGGTGAATTCCGTCAGATTAAGTCGCTCAGCCGGTCCCATGAAGCACAACTCGGCGACATCATACCCCAAGACCGTAGAAGCCTCATCATAGACGGCCTTCAACGAGGGATGCGCGTCATAGAGCGCCTTCCCCATCCCGACCGACTGGGAACCCTGTCCAGGGAAAACAAGTCCGATTCCTAGAGCCATGGGGCGTTAGATATCTTCGAAATTCCGTGTAAAGTCAACGAGAAAAGTTGTCATGAGCCGCCGCCTTCCCACAATCACGAGTACGGCCGTATGGGAACAGTCCGGATCATGACCTGGTCGTTCTCTACCATCGAATGATCGCGGAAGCCCATGTCAATCCCGCTCCAAACGCGCCGAGCATCACCAACGAGCCGTCCTTGATACGCCCCTCCCGCACCGCTTCATCAAGGGCGATCGGAATAGAGGCGGCTGAAGTATTCCCATATCGATCCACGTTCAGCATAACCTTTTCGATCGGAAGGCCGAGCCGTTCCATCACCGCCTTGAGAATCCGAATATTGGCCTGATGGGGCACATAGAGATCGATATCTTCCACGCGAAGATGATTCGCTGCCAGCGTCGAGCGAGCGATCTCTTCCAAGCTGCGCACGGCAACTTTGAACGTCTCGTTCCCTTTCATCTTGATGTACTGCAGTCGCTCGGCGATCACTTTTTCGGACGGCGGAGTACGCGACCCTCCTCCCGGCACCATGATCAGCTCGCAGAGCGTCCCGTCGGAGCGAAGGTGCGTGGAGAGAATACCTCGTTCTCCGTCATCACCGGCACTGACCACGACCGCCCCGGCTCCATCCCCAAACAGCACACAGGTGTTCCGGTCGGTCCAATCGGTAACGGCAGACATCACCTCTGATCCGATCACCAAGACATGGCGCATCCCTGTTTTCACGTACGCATCGGCCACCGAGAGCGCGTAGACAAATCCGCAGCAGGCGGCCGAAAGATCGCAGGCCGCGGCTTTGGTCGCTCCCAGTTGATGCTGGACGAGACAGGCCGTGGCAGGGAGCGGATAATCACCCGTACAGGTGGCCACCAAAATCATGTCGAGATCGGTTGCCGCCAGACCCGCCGCAGTCAACGCTCGCTTCCCGGCTTGAACCGCCAAATCCGAACAGGCTTCTCCCGCCGCCGCGATCCGCCGCTCCCGGATTCCGGTTCGTTCCCGAATCCATTCATCGGACGTGGCCACCATGCGCTCAAGATCCGCATTCGTCAGCACCCTGGCGGGCACATAGGAGCCGATTCCCGCAATGCAGGCTTTCATACCTTCTCTTCTACTGGCGGCAGAGATTGACTTTCTTCGATATCCCGTTGAATCAGCTCGTGCACACGGCGTTCCGCCATGCCCTTCGCTCGCCGAATCGCGTTTTTAATGGCCTTTGCCGATGATCGGCCATGGCAAATCATCGTCGTCCCATTGACGCCCAACAAGGGGGCGCCGCCGAACTCCGCGTAGTCCGTTTTCCGCTTCAAATTCATCAACGGCCTGGCCATCAGCGGATACGCGAGGCGGCCGATAAAACTGCCCGCGATCTCCTTGAGCAACAATTTCTTAATCATCTCGGCCACGCCTTCGGAAATCTTCAACGCGACGTTTCCGATGAACCCGTCGCAGACGACGATATCGGCAACGCCGCTGTACACATCACGCCCCTCGACATTTCCCACAAAATTCATCGAACCGGCTTTAAGGAGCTTGAACGCTTCTTTGGTGACTTCGTTGCCTTTGCTGTCTTCCTCGCCGATACTCAGCAGACCGACACGAGGATTCGGCTTTCCGAGCAGATGCTTGCCGTACTCATTGCCCATCAAGGCGAATTGCTCGAGATGCTTGGCGGTGCAGTCGACGTTCGCCCCCACATCGAGCATGATCGCTTCCCCGCTCAGCGTCGGCAGGCTGGTGGCAATCGCGGGCCGCTCCACCCCTTTCGCCAGCCCCAACACGAAGAACGATGCCACCATGCTCGCTCCGGTATTCCCAGGGCTCACGACCGCATCGGCAAGGCCGTTCTTGACCAGCTCTGTCGCCACCCAAATCGACGAGTCTCGCTTCTTCCGCGCGACGGTGGCCGGCGACTCATGCATTTCGACGACCTGGGAGGCGTGCCGGATGGTAAGGCGGGAATCGTGACTGGACTGACGCTCACATTCCTGTTTCAGGATGGTTTCGTCGCCGACGAGAATGACCTCGACGTCAAACTCTTTCACAGCCTGAAACGCGCCCTCGACACAGGGTGCGGGGCCATGATCCCCCCCCACCGCGTCGAGCGCGATCGTCATGCGAGATGAGGTACTCACGGATGGTGCTGAAAAGACTGGCTGAACACGCGTCGCCCCCTGGGCTCACGTCAGACGTGTTGGGAAACTCGCGCCATAGACCGATTTGGGCAACCCGCTCACGCCTCTTCGACCTGAATGACGGCCTTGCCCTTGTAGGTCCCACAGTTCAAACACGTATAATGCGGCAGCTTCAACTCGTGGCACTGCGGACACACGGCCATCCCCGGGGGGGTCATACGCAGTTTTTGGGTACGACGCTTGTCGCGTCTTGCCCGTGAATGTTTATGTTTGGGATTGGGCATGATGACTCCTTCTTCTGTTCGATTCGGACCACCGGTCAGCGATTATCAGACTTTGTGGGGTCCCTCAGCTTTTCCTTCATAGTGCGCAGCACCTGAAACGGGCTTCCCGTCGGCTCTTCGCCACAATGACACGGACCTTCATTCAAATCTTTCCCACAACGGGGACAGAGACCGAGACATGCGTCGGAACACAGCGGGTGCATCGGCGAAGCAAGAATCAATTGTTCCCGCAGCATCGGCGCCAGTTCCAGATGATCGCCCGCATAGTAATACAGATCATCGTTCGGCTCTTCAGGCTCGGCATCAAGAGCCGGCGTCTCTTTCCTCTGCCGGGGATTGGTTCGCTTCGCGGCAGTCGGCGCCGCCTTTGCTTCACGCTCATAGGCCACATGGATGGAAAAGGCCATCGAATCGTCAAAATTCTTGAGGCAGCGCACACATTGACGAACCGCTGTGCCCTCCACGACTCCCGTCACACAGATCGTGCGATCAACCGCGCGAAGATCCAGGCCTATGGCCAAGGCCCCTCGAATAGATACATCCGTATCGGTGAGTCCCAGCTCTTCACCCGTGAGGTCCCCGGACAGTGAAACCCCTTCCGCCGTGATATCCGCAATTTTCGGTGTCAACACATCCATGGCGACCCCTAACAACGTTCCTCCACCCCACGTCGATGCATCGAAATCGCCGCTCACGTTCGTTATCGCTCCTCGGCAAAGCTGATGATGGCGATATGCCGAGCCCGCTTGACGGCCACCGTCAGTTCACGCTGATGGCGCATGCAATTCCCAGAAATGCGGCGCGGAACAATGCGTCCACGCTCCGTCAAAAAATTCCTGAGTAAACCGGCGTCTTTGAAATCAATCGGCGCCTTTTCCAAACAAAATCTGCAGGGACGCCTTCGCTGAAACAATCGCCCCCCGCCACGTTCGTTGTCGCTTCGATCCATGACTGCCTCCTCATGCTCCCGTCATTAACCTTCTTCGCCCATGTCATAGCCAGGTTCGTCGTGCATCGGAGGTTCGGCGGCGGCACCACCGTCTTGGCGCTTGGGCATGAACGTCACCGTCTGCGCGACCACTTCATGCTTACTCCGCTTTTGACCATCTTCCGTCTCCCAACGGCGTTGCTGCAACCGGCCTTCGACGATCGCCCCATTGCCTTTGCTGAGATATTGCCCGCAATGTTCCGCCTGTTTGCCGAATACCACGATATCGACGAAACACACCTCTTCTTTCAGGTCATCACCCTGTTTAAACCGACGGCTCACCGCCAATCCGAAACTCGCTACCGGAGTCCCGCTCGGCGTGTACCGGAGCTCAGGATTCCGGGTGAGGTTCCCCATCAGGATGACTTTGTTAAACCCGGCCACCGTCGGACTCCTGTGTCGACGCGTCAACTGGACGCCGCTCCACCAAGGGTTTCTCGTGATGGACCGTCAGAAACTTGATGATGTTGTCTTCCAATCGATAGGCGCGTTCGAGCTCACCGACCGTGTTGTTCGGGGCCTTAAAGTAGAAATAGGCATAGGTGCCCTTCCGCTCGCGACGCACTTCGTAGGCGAGTTTTTTCTTCCCTAAATTCTCGGCTTTGATGAATTCGGCGCCGGTCTTGTCGGCGACGGTTTTCATTTTGTCGATGAGCGTCTTCGTCTCCTCATCGGAGACGGACGGACGAATGATAAACAGAGACTCGTAGAGCTCCATGCAGCGATCCTCCTGGACAAAGGCCCCCGAACCAGTCGGAAGCGAGGTGTAGGGCGCCTATTTGGCGCAAAGAACGGTGGACCGTAGCACAGGGTTTCTCGTGCTGTCAATGAATCGGAGAGGCCCGCCATGCTCATTACTCAATGCATTAAGAAATTTACCTACGTTGACAGAAGAGCCTTTTGATGTAACCATTGGCTACAATCATTCGCCTATGCCAACACATGGATCGCCACATTGTCTGCCTTCAGATTCCTTCTTTTGAAATCGTGCTGGCTCGCGCCGCCGACAGCACGTTGAGGAACAGACCGGTGGCCGTGGCGCCGACGCATACGCCGCGAGCAGTGATCCGAGAGATTTCTCCGGAAGCGTTTCACGAAGGTCTACAGCCGGGGATGCCGGTGGATCTCGCGCGGCTGATCTGTCCTGGCCTGCGGATGATCCCTCCCGATTCATCACTCACGCAAGCCGCCCATCGCGAGCTGCAACACCGTATCTCGCGCTTTGCCCCGACTTGGGAATCGATCAGACCCGGTTCGCTCTTCTTGGACCTCACCGGCACAACTCAACTCTTCGGCCCTCCCATCGATACCGCAACCCGCATCAGTCGAGAGTTGACCCATCAGCAGGGATGGCACAGCGCGATTGGTCTGGCGGGAAACAAACTGGTCTCGCAACTGGCCGCAACCACGCTCACGAGACCACCGCAACTGTTGTCGATCCACTCCGGATGTGAGCAACCGTTCCTCGCTCCGTTGCCGACCCTGTCGCTTCCCGGCCTTCGCCGCGCCCACACCTCGCGAGTCTTACAGCGGCTGGAGGATTTGAATCTTCTCACGCTCGGCGCGATCGCCTCCGTTTCGTCGGCATACCTGCAAGCCGCCCTCGGTGTTTCCACGGGTCTACTGCTGCGCGATTGGGCACTGGGGATTGATCCCTCGCCGGTCCGGGCACCGATTGCGCAACCAACGATCGAACGCTCCCTTCATCTCGATCCGGATGAAGTGGATGATCAACTCTTGCTGGGTCGGCTCTATCGATTATCGGAACAGATTTGCGCGACGCTTCGACAACGACAACGTATGTGCCGACACATCTCGCTGACTATTCGACACAGCGACCATGTCGAACAGACCGTTCATGAGACGCTGCCACACGGCACCTACTGGGAGATCGATCTCCGGCCTGCGCTGGCAAACCTGTTCTACCGATGTTTCCGCCGGCGGGTGCGTCTCACGCGGCTGACGCTTCAGGTCGGTCGACTGGAACCGCCGGCCCGGCAACTTTCGCTCTATGACGAGTCGGCGTCCGTAGTTTCTTCCCGCTCTCACCGTCTCTCGCTGGCATTGGATCAGATCCGCGCAAAATTCGGCGAACAGGCTCTGTCTTGGGGAAGGACCATTAACGCATAAGATGGCGGCGCCCCCATTCGTCCACCTCCATGTCCATTCCGATTATTCGCCGATGCGCGGCGTGTCGTCGTTGGAAGAACTCTGCCGCTCGGCACGGCGGCAAGGGTCGCCGGCCATAGCCTTGACCGATACGAACGGATTGTACGGAGCGATCCGCTTTATCGAGCAAGCGAAGGGACTGGGTCTCCGACCGATTCTCGGCGCTGAGCTGACGACTGAGGACCATCGCGCAGTCTTGCTGGCCAGAACACCGGACGGCTATGCGAACCTCTGTCGCCTTCTGTCGGAACGCCACTGCAATCCATCGTTCGACTTCCTCGCGTCGGTCTCCCGCTATCGCGACGGGCTGATCGTCTTCACGGACGATGAAGCGGCGCTCGTGGCCTGGGCCAAAGAATCGCGGCAAGACCTCTATGTGGAGCTGACGCCGGGGCCGGCTATGCATGAGGCACTCCTCTTCAGCCGCCGAATCGATCTTCCGCCTGTCGCCACCAATCGCGTGTATTTCTCCGGCGCGGACGGTTTCGCCACGCATCGCCTGTTGCGCGCCATCGCCCTCAACACGACCCTGTCACGGCTGCCGGAAGAAGCCTGTTGCGCACCTCGGCAATGGTTGATGCCGCCCGCGCTCATGTCCTCGCGCTTCCCACATGTTCCTGAAGCGCTGGAGAACACCGTCCACATTGCCGAAGCCTGCCACAGCGACTGGCGTTTCGGTGAAACCATCTTTCCGGCCTTTCGCCGGTTGACCGATGAAGAAGCATTCCTCACGCTCAAAGACAAAACCCATGCCGGCGCACAGGATCGATACGGCACCCCCTCACAAGAGATTCGTGACCGGATTGAAAAAGAGTTGGCGACCATCCGAGAAAAACGCTTCGCCCACTATTTTCTTGTCGTGGAAGAAATCGTCAAGGCCTCAAAGGGGACCACCTGCGGCCGAGGTTCAGTCGCGGCTTCCATCGTTTCGTATTGTCTGAACATCACCCATGTCGATCCGATCAAGCATCACCTCTTCTTCGAGCGATTTCTCAATCCCGGCCGCAAAGATCCGCCGGATATCGACATCGATTTTGCATGGGACGAGCGCGACGACATTTTGAAGTGGGTGTTCGAGCAGTACGGCGAGCGCCAGGCCGCCATGGTGGCGAATCAAAACGGCCTTGGGTTCCGAGCGGCGATTCGCGAAGTCGCCAAGGTCTACGGCATGCCGGCCCAAGAAATCGGCAGGGTGTCTTCGCATGTCGTACGCCAAAAAGATCTTCTCGGTTTCTCCGCTCCACCGACCAACGAGCAATGGCTTTGTCGGCTCTCGCAGGTGCTGAACTTGAAAAGGCCGTGGCCCGAGATTTTGACCCAGGCTCTGAAGGCGCAGAACCACTTCCGCCATCTTTCCCTGCATTGTGGAGGAGTCGTCATCGTACCGGACGAAATCCGGCGCTACGTGCCGGTGGAATACACGGCCAAGGGCTTGCCGGTCATCCAGTGGGAAAAGGACCAGACGGAGGATGCGGGGCTCGTGAAGATCGACATCTTGGGCAACCGGTCGCTCGCCGTGATCCGAGATGCGCTCGCCGCCATCGCCGACCATACGGGCCGCACGATCGACTACGAAACCTGGGACCCCCTCAACGATGCCGCCACGCAAGACGCGATCCGATGCGGTGACACGATCGGCTGCTTCTACATCGAATCGCCCGCCACACGTCTCTTGCTGAGAAAACTGTGGACCGGCATGCCGCCGCACCGCCGCGCGGTCGCCGATGTCTTTGAGTATCTCGTCATGGTCTCGTCCTTGGTCAGGCCCGCCACCAACCCTTTCGTCGAAGAATTTATCCGCCGCGCGCAGGAAGATTCCTGTGCAACCTGGCATGACAAGTTGAGAGGCGTATTGGACGAAACCCACGGCATCATGACGTATCAGGAAGATGTCTCGAAGGTCGCGATGGCGCTGGCGGACTTTTCCGTAGAGGATGCGGATCAGCTTCGTAAGATCATCAGCAAAAAACACAAACAACGACAACTGCGAGACTACTACCGGCAGTTTTGCCGCGGAGCAGCGCAGAACGGCGCCTCACCGGATATTATCGGCAGAATTTGGGAGATGATCATGAGTTTCGCAGGCTATAGTTTTTGCAAGCCCCACTCGGCGAGCTATGCGCAAGTCTCGTTCAAGTCCGCCTATCTCAGAACCCACTACCCGTCGGAATTCATCGCCGCCGTCATCAGTAACCAAGGAGGCTTTTACTCGACCTTTGCGTACATCTCGGAGGCCCGGCGCATGGGATTGGCGATCCTCCTACCGGACATCAACGAAAGCGAGTGGGTTTACCGCGGCGAAGGCGAGCGGCTGCGGATTGGATTCATGCAGGTGAAGACGATTCCGAAAGAGCTCGGCGAGAGGATCGTCGAAGAACGCACACAGAATGGTCCCTATCGATCGTTCCAAGACTTTCTCGGTCGTATGAAGCCGGAGCCGTCCCATGCCAGAGCATTGGTCCGCGCCGGCTGCTGTGATTCCATCGCCGGCGAGCTGACAAGGCCGGCCTTGATGTGGCGGCTGTATGTAGGAAAGAATTTCAATCCAGGTCCTTTACCGATTCCGGACGACTATTCCGCCGCTCAGAAACGGGCCCATGAAATTGAATCGTTCGGCTTTCTGGCCAGTCGCCATCCTTTGACTCTCTATCACAAGCAGATCGAGCGGCGCCGGCCGGTGCCGGCTTCCCACATGCACCGCTACGTCGGTCGGCGTATTACGATGGTCGGCTTGCTGATCACGGAAAAGGCGGCTGAGACCAAGCACGGTCACGCCATGGAATTCATCACCTTGGAAGACACCACGGCCCTCTACGACGCCACGCTGTTCCCCGAGGTCTATCGCCGCTGCTGCCATCTGCTCTCGCCAAACCGGCCGTACGTGGTCCGGGGACTGGTGGAAGAAAGCTTCGGTGTCGTGACACTGACCGTGCACGATCTTCATCTGCTGGAATCAATAACGGATGAGGGAAATCACCCGCTGCCTCCCTTACAAAAATCGCGGTATGGTGAATCATGCGACGCCCTGCTCGATCAGCCGCCCAATTCATTCCTGCCAAATTGACTATCCTTGGTTTGCAACAAGCCGCCTCAGCCTGTACCGGGTGCGATTTGTACCAACGGGCCACGCAAACCGTATTTGGAGAAGGCTCGGCCCATGCGACGATCATGTTTGTCGGTGAGCAGCCTGGCGACCAAGAAGACCAGGCCGGACATCCCTTTGTCGGACCGGCCGGAAAGATCTTGGACAAGGCTTTGGCCGAAGCGGGAATCATGCGGAAGAGCGTGTATGTCACAAATGCCGTGAAGCATTTCAAATGGGAGCCGCAAGGCAAGCGCCGCAAGCACAAAAAGCCCGCCGCCGCTGAGGTCGCCGCCTGTCGCCCCTGGCTGGAAACGGAGATACAAGTGGTGAAACCTCGTGTCATCGTGTGTCTCGGCGTGACGGCCGCCCAATCGGCTTTTAGGAAGGCAGTTCGTTTGAATGAATTGCGAGGACGGCCCTGGAATACGCCTGTCGCGTCGAATGTCTTTGTGACCGTCCACCCATCGGCAATTCTTCGACATCCGGAAGCGGCGCAGCGTGAAGAAGAATATCACCGCTTCGTCGAAGATCTTCGACAGATCAAACAATTCCTGCAAGCGCAAGCTGCGTAACGCTCTACCGCAAACCAAACCGGCTCGCAAATCGGTAATACTCACCACCGTCCAGACACGGCCTTCGCTCCGGCGTGGACATCGACGATTCTGCCGCCCTCCTCGCCTTCATGGAACGGCCCCATGATTCTTCTTGACGTGAATGTGCTGGTCTATGCCCACCGCGAAGATGCGACTCCACCATCGAAAGCACCTGACATGGCTCGAGGCACTGATTCGATCAGAGCAGCCATATGGACTTGTCTGATCTTGTCTTAAGCGGTTTCCTTCGCATCGTGACGCACCCCAGCGTGTTCAATTCCCCAGCAGCATGGAGAAGGCGCCGGCGTTTACCCAGGAACTCCGCGATCAACCGAACTGCACACCCATCAATCCTGGTCCACGCCATTGGGACATCTTCAGCCGCCTCTGCCGAACCGGCGGCATCAAGGGCCAACAGACGGATAAGGACATCACAGCCCGAGATCATCATGCCATGAGTCGCCTATTTGGTGGATCAGTTGCATCGTAATCCAGAGAAATCCAGCGACGCGCGACACAAGAGCCGACTCCATTTTCTGCGCTCCGGCTTACCGGCGTGCATGGCATTGACACTCTTAATCATGCCGCGTAGTCGCCCCGATGATTGATGAAGACTAGATAATAGTATTCTTCACGCGATAGTTGTACGCTCAGGCTCGCAGCGCCTCCACCGCTCACACACTGAGGAATTCGCATGGAAGCGAGCTTTTGGCACAACCGATGGCAGACGAATCAGACGGGATGGCACGAGTGCGTCGTCAACCCGCTGCTGATCACCCACTTCCCTTCGCTGAATGTACCTCAAGGCGCTCGAGTGTTTGTGCCGCTCTGTGGGAAGTCGCTCGATCTCAGCTGGCTCTTGTCTCGCGGCTATACAGTCGCCGGAGCGGAACTCAGCGAACTGGCTGTGACGCAGCTCTTTGCCCAGCTGAGGATGGAACCGACCATATCAGAAGTCCGAACGCACAAACTCTTTAGCGGAGAGAAGATCGACATTTACGTGGGTGATTTCTTCGAGCTGTCTCGCGAGGTCCTCGGCCCCGTTGACGCGGTCTATGACCGAGCCGCGTTGGTCGCGCTGCCGGAAACTATGCGGTTACGGTACACGGCGCATCTCAAATCCCTCACAGCCTTGGCGCCCCAACTCGTCATCGGCTATGAGTACGACCAGACCGTCGTGCCAGGGCCTCCGTTTTCCGTCACTGCCGATGAACTCCATCGCCATTACAACGACAGCTACAACCTCACGCCGCTGGCCCGTATCGAAGTCCCTGGCGGGCTCAAGGGGAAGTGCCCGGCGACGGAACATACCTGGCGGCTGAATAAACGGCCAGGCTCATTCCTAGGAGGTCAGGGATGTTTGTGTTAGCCGAGGAGTGAGATGGCGGCGAGTCGTGGCTGATTATGATCGCTTTCCCTACACCCCGATGGCCATGCGGACTGGATGGACGGTTTCCTGAATCCCGTACGGCCCTGTCGATTCTACCTGTTCAGGATCGACATACGTCCCGAACAGTCGATCCCACACAGTAAACAGCACCCCAAAATTCGCCCCGGCCCTTCCAATCTCTTTCAGGTGATGTACCCGATGATAGCGTGGCGTGACGAAGAACCACTCCAGTTTTCTCGATTGCCAGGTCACGTTCATATGCATCCAGTTATTGGTCAGGAGCAACATATAGGAATAAAGTGGAAAGAAGAGTGCCGGCACTGGTTTGAGGAGCGGAAACGCCAACAGATACGGGACACCGGCCAGGACGATCTGCGGAAAACTCGCCCGGATACCGGCCAGCCAGTACAGCTCCGTTGGCGCATGGTGCCAGCGATGGATCGGCCAGACCCAGGCTGTATGCCAAAGCCGATGCATCCAGTAGGCCAATCCGTCGAGGACAAGCAAGAAAACCACGAGCTTAAAAGCGAACGGCAACGCCCGCCAATACGAGTAAGAGTAATGGGGAAACGGAATTCGATTCGTCACCTGCGCGGCAAAGATAAAAAAGATCTGGTAGGTCGCGAAGGCCGCCACATCCTGCAGGAACACCTGCCGGTAACGGAGTGGGCGCGAAGGCCACCAATACTCCACTGCAAAAAAGAGCAGGCCGATTCCCCAATAAATGGACAACCACTCAAGCGAGATGAAATGTGCCAGCCAGTCGACCATTGTTACAACTTACGAAACAGATCTTAGCGTACCAAGGAGAAGTGTTGCAGGCTGCAAGGATCACCCAGTTGAAGGCGCCGGTCAAGTCGGCAAAGGGCCCCGTTCGCCCTTCCTATGGGGGGGGGTAGGGGTGCGGTGAGATATGGACCCTGGTGACTATCGACAAACGATTGGCGACAAACACGACTTGGTAGAGACCGGAAAGAGACGAACCTTGGGCATTCGGAAATCGAGTCGGCGCGAATCCATCGCAGTCGGCGACAAAGGGCTACACGTTAAATCTGAAGTATACGATATCCGCTTCTTTGATGACGTAGTCCTTGCCTTCCAGGCGGAATAACCCCTTTTCCTTCACCTTCGCCTCCGACCCACAGGCCAGTAGGTCGTCGTAGTGATAGACCTCGGCGCGGATGAAGCCCCGCTCCATGTCGGAGTGAATCTTTCCGGCTGCTTGCGGCGCTTTCATGCCTTTGGGGATGGGCCAGGCGCGAGATTCGATTTCGCCGGCGGTGAAGAAGGTAATCAAGTCCAGCAATGTGTAGGCTTCGCGTGTCAGTCGGACCAATCCTGATTCGCTCAACCCCATTTCCTTTAGGAAATCGGCCCGTTCACTTTCAGGCAGTGACGACAGTTCCGCTTCGAGCTGCCCGCAGATCGTCACAACGCGAGCCCCGCGTTTGGCGGCAAAGTCACGCACAGCCTGAACCATCGCTTCATCCGCGTTCTTCCCTTCGGATACGTTCGCGAGAAAGAGAACCGGCTTGGCTGACAGCAGCTGACATTCGGTGAGAATGATCCGTTCCTCAGCTGTGTACGGCAGGTTGCCCAACCACTCACCCTTGTCAAGCAGTCCAATGAGCCGGGCGAGAAACTCCGCTTCGAATGCAGCTTTTTTGTCTCCAGCCCTCACTTTCTTCTCGGTCTTCTGCTTCCGTCGATCGAGTGTTTCCAGATCGGACAACATCAGTTCGGTTTCGATCACTCCGATATCGCGGAGGGGGTCGACCCCGCCGCTGACATGGACGACATCGGTGCTCTGGAAACAGCGGACCACATGCAGCAACGCCTCGACTTCACGGATATGGCCGAGAAATTGATTGCCCAGCCCTTCGCCTTTGCTGGCCCCTTCCACGAGCCCGGCGATGTCGCGCACCTCCAGGGTGCTGTAGGTGGTTTTCTTCGAAGCGAAAATCTCCGTCAATTTGAGGAGGCGAGGGTCCGGTACCAGCGCAATCCCGGTATTCGGATCGACGGTGGCGAACGGATAATTCGCCGCCAAGGCGCCGCTGCCGGTCAATGCATTGAAAACCGTCGTCTTGCCGACGTTCGGCAAACCGATCATGCCGCAACAAAGACCCATTTATGTCGTCCCCTCCCCTTCGTCCACGACCTTCTCTCTGATATCCCTGATATTGAACTGATTCATCGCCACGTTCGCTCCCCGGTGAATCAAACATTCCAATGCATCGACAGCCCGTTCCAGACAAGGCTCAATGAGAGCCATCTCATCTTGAGTCACCCGCTCCAATACATAATCCGCGGAATTCCGACCAGGCGCGGGCCGACCGATTCCGATTTTCAATCGGATGAATTCCGGAGTCCCGAGTGCCTCTATGACGGATTTGATTCCGTTGTGTCCCCCATGGCCTCCGGATAGCTTGATCCTTAGCCGTCCCGGCTCCAGGTCAAGATCGTCATGCACAACAATGAGCTCGTTGGAGGTAAGTTCAAATTCGCGGAGAAGGCCTTTCAAGGGAGGGCCACTGACATTCATCCAGTCGAGCAGGCCGGCCAGCGCGACCGATTCTCCTTCGAGTCGCCCGGAGCCCCGCTGTGCAAGACCGCGCGGCGAGAGTCGGATCGACCATCGAGCGGCGGCCCGCTCGATGGCCCACATCCCGACATTGTGGCGGGTCTGGGCGTAAGCTTTGCCGGGATTGCCCAGTCCAACGAGCAAATGCAACGTTACTTCTTCTTTTCAGCTTCTTTCTTGTCGGCCTTCGGAGCCGCTGCCGCCTCTTTCTTCTCGCCACCCTTCGCATCACCGGCGCCGGCGGGCGCGGCCGCTCCAGCTTTAGCCGGTTCAGCGCCCCCGGCGCCTTCAGCTCCTGCTTCCTTGCCTTTCGTCAGGACTTCCGGTTCACCCGCCGCTCCTGCGCCGCTGGTGAGCAACGCTTCGAGTTTGGCGTCCGACATCGGCGCCGCGACACTGACGACCATTTGATCGGCATCATCCAGAAAACGGACACCTTCACGCGTCCCAAGTTCCTTCACATGGATGCCGCTGCCGATGGTCAAGGAAGACGCATCGACCTCGATGTAATCAGGCAATGCGGCCGGAAGACATTCGACGTGCACATCGCGCATGTTGTGATGCAGCACGCCGCCTTCCTTCACACCGGCCGGAACACTGCCGATCACCTTGACCGGCACCTTCACTCTGATCGGCTTGCTCATGGAAATCTCAAAGAGGTCCGCGTGGAGGACAGCCCCGGTCACCGGATCCACTTGATAATCACGCAAGAGCGCGGTGCGGTTCGGTTTGGACTTGGCACCATCCACCGTGAGCGAGATCAACGCAGTACTCCCGGCATGAGACTTCAAAATTTTAATCAATCCCTCGGGGCTGACGGTCAACAACAGACATTCCCCTTGTCCGTAGAGCACTGCCGGAATTTTCCCTGCCCGCCGCATCGACCGTGCAGCTCCCTTGCCCGCTTGTTCTCTCACGGCCACTGTTAAATCGAATTTCATGATCTTCCTCCGTCTCCTCGACTGCTCGCGCAAGTCCCGGTCCCGGCCGGGTTACGCAAATAATGAACTCACCGACTCGTCTTCATGGATCCGTCTGATGGCTTCGCCTAAGAGAGGCGCCACCGACAACTGATGCAACTTCGGACAGGCCAACTCTTTCCCTCGCAGCGGAATTGTGTTGGTCACCACCACTTGGGACAGACAGGACGTCTGTAACCGTTCCAGCGCCGGCCCGGACAGCACCGCATGCGTGCAGGCCGTGATCACGTCTCGAGCCCCATGATCGAGACAAGCTTGAGCTCCCTGAACGATGGTGCCCGCCGTGTCGATCATGTCATCGAGGAGCAACACGCTTTTCCCTTGCACATCCCCGATGATGTTCATGATTTGCGCTTGATTCGGGCCTTCACGTCGCTTGTCGATGATCGCCAGGTTCGCCTGAAGGCGCTTGGCAAACGCCCTGGCCCGCTCCACGCCCCCTGCATCGGGCGAGACGACGACCAGATCCGTGATTTTTTTCTTCACAATGTACTCCAGCAACACCGGAAGGGCGTACAAGTGATCGACCGGGACGTTGAAAAATCCTTGAATCTGCCCGGCGTGAAGATCCATTGAGAGCACACGATCCGCTCCGGCAGTCGTAATTAAATCGGCGACGAGTTTCGCCGTGATGGGAACACGCGGCTGATCCTTGCGGTCCTGACGCGCATACCCAAAATAGGGCACGACGGCGGTGATGCGATTGGCCGACGAACGTTTCAACGCGTCGATGATGATCAATAACTCCATCAAAGAATCATTGACCGGTTGGCAACAGGACTGCACAACGAACACATCCGCGCCGCGGACATTTTCGTCAATTTTGACCCGGATTTCTCCATCACTGAACGACGAAACCGTCGCTTCGCCTAATCTCTGTCCCAAGTACACCGCGATCTCTTGGGCAAGCGAAAGATTGGCGTTGCCAGAGAAAATTTTTAGTTCTCTGTTCATTCGAACTTATCCCGCGCCGTCTTCTCGTTTTTCTCTTAAGGTACTGGATTCTCTAGTGGTTCTTGTGCGGTGAGCGATGGTGGCCTTTGTAAGCCACCCCCCATTTACTGCACACACTACCGGGGAAGCCAATCAAAGGGGGAAACTTTATCGGAAATCACGGGCATCTGTCAACAAACGACTGTCGAGTGTGATGTGATCTGCTTCGTGGGCATAACGATGGGCGTCAGCTGGGGCGTTGACGAAGAGAACCCACTCTGGTTAAGAAACAATTCGCATGGTACGCTCTCACATAGCCGTAGTTGGAGGGGGAGCATGAAGCGGAAGACCATCCGAGATCGGTGGTCGCGAGTCTGGCTCTTGGTGGGGACTGTCCCCTGCGTCCTCTTCCCCGTCCCATCCATAGCGGAAATCCTCCAAATACCATGGGAGTGCTCTACCTACACAGGCGACGCGCAGACTCGTTGTGTAAACGCCTATATGGAAGCACAGCAGAAGAAAATCGCTGAGCTTGAAGGGAAACTCCAAGCCCAAGACGGGACAGTCAGTCAACTCAAGAGCCAGCTCGATCGACAGTCAACCGCGACGGCCAATTTGCAACGGCAGCTGGTTGAGCGGCCCGCCACAAGCATTGTCCCACTTCCCTATCCCTATCCATACTCCTATGGCTATCCCCTCGGGCTGGGGCTGGGGTTTGGACTTCATTTCGGAAATTCCGGGATGTATGCGTCACCCCTTTACCGTCCATTTTGGAGTTATATTGAAGTCCGTTGAATTTTGAATGAGGGGCTCCTGCCGTGGAATACTCTACGGGCACACAGGAAAGGAGCCACCGATGAGGCGGGAGACCAGACAACGGAAACAGGTGTTGGCAGGATTGCGAGCGATGACGGGTGAGGACCGAATGCTGGGGACCCTGGTCCGTGTCATTCACTCCGGGAAACAAGCGTTGGATGCGGTGATGCTGGAGATGGGACGGATGGTGGGTGAGAGTATCATGCTGATGGAGCGCGAGGAGATCGCGGGACCGGACTACCATCCGACGGACCCTGCTCTTCAAAAGTGGGCGCATGAGGACGGCTCGATCTTCCTGGGAGACCAGAAGGTCAAGGTGACGCGCCCCCGCTTGCGGCACGTGACGCAGGGAGAGCTGACCCTGCAGTCCTATGCCCGGATGCGTGCGCCGGGGGCATTTTCGGAGGAACTGTTGGCGAAGATTCTCCGAGGCGTGTCGGCGCAGCGCTACGCGGACACCGTGATCGAGGCCGCAGGGGCGTTCGGCGTGTCCGCCTCCTCGGTCTCTCGCAAGCTCGTGGAGCTGACCGCGACGAAACTGAAGGCGTTCCAACAACGATCTCTGGCCGACGTCACGCCATTTGCCCTCTTCCTCGACACCATCCACCGAGGGGGCGAGGCGTTTCTCGTCGCCCTGGGGGTGGACCAGGGTGGGGAGAAGAAGGCCTTGGGGTTCTGGCAGGGCTCTTCAGAAAATCACGAGATCTGTGAGGCGCTGTTTGTGGACCTGGAGCGTCGCGGGCTGGTCCTCTCCCGCCGAATTCTGTTTGTCACCGATGGCGGCAGTGGGCTGATCAAGGCGCTTCGAGCCCGGTTCGGTAAGAAGCTGGTGCATCAACGCTGTGCTATTCACAAGAGCCGGAATCTACAGCGGCACCTGGCAAAGCCGTATCGGGCAGAGGCGCATCGGCGGCTGATGACGGCGTTGGAGCAGACCAGCTATGCCGACGCGAGGCGGATGCTGCAGGAGTTGGAGGCCTGGCTCCGAACCAAAAACGAATCAGCGGCCACATCGCTCCGGGAAGCCTTTGAGGAATTATTGACCCTGCATCGGCTGAAGGTGCCGCCCCTGCTGCGCAAGACGCTCATATCCACCAATCCAATCGAGAGCATGTTCTCGCTGGTCCGGCACAGTGAGCGGAACCTCAAGCGAATCCGCGGGAGTGTGATGCTTCAGCGGTGGCTGGGGACCGTGCTGCTCTGCTGTGAGCAGCGGTTCCGGAAGGTCAAGGGCTATGCCGAGATTACGCAGATCAGGGCCACAATTGAGACCGAGCAGACAGAGGCGGCCTCTGTGCCGAGCAAGAAGGCAGCCTGACAAGAGCCATAACCATGGAGCGACTCAGAACATTTTCAACGGACATCTTGATAATTCC